>NZ_JAUMSQ010000120.1:0-5328 GCF_030519285.1 Mycolicibacterium arseniciresistens | reverse complement strand
ACCGGTCGGTGGCGGTCGGGGTCGGCGCGAACGCCGCGCTGTTCGGCGTCATCGACGGCCTCGGCCACGGCGAACCCGCGGCGGCCGCGGCCCGGTGCGCCGAGCAGGTGCTCCGGCACGCCGACGACCGGCCGCTCGACGACCTCATGACGCAGTGTCACCGCGAGATGACCGACACCCGCGGCGCCGCGATCACGCTGGCGCGGGTCGACTTCGACGCGGGCATCCTGCAGTGGGTGGGCGTCGGGAACGTGTCGGCGGACCTGGTCGCCCGCGCACCCAGCGGCATCGACACCCGCTCGTCGGCCCGGCTGCTCGGCGGCATCGTCGGGTACCGGCTGCCGGACATCGCCGCGCCGGAGGGCCTGCCGGTGCGGCCCGGCCACCTGCTCGTGATGGCCAGCGACGGTCTGGACGAGAACCGTTTGCAGGCACTCGATTTCGCCGCACCGGCCGACACGCTCGCCGAGCAGATCCTGCGACGGCACAGCAGGGCCGGCGACGACGCGCTGGTGCTGGTGGCCCGCCACCGTGGGACGGCGCCGTGACCGCCGAGTTCCGCGCCGCCTACACCGACGCGCTGCGTGCCTACCTCGCCGGCCGCGACGAAGCCGGTCTGGAGGTCGGCCACGAACTCGGCAGGCGCGCGCTGGCCGAGCGGATCAGCACACTGGACATCGTCGAGAACCACTTCCGCCTGCTCGGTTCGGGCGACGATGAATCCGAACCCGCTGCGGCGCTTCAATTCCTGCTGCAGACCCTGGCCGCCCTCGACGTGGCGACCCGCGGATTCCTCGACGGCACACAGCGTTACGAACAGCAGCGCGCCCGCGCCGACGGCCTCGCCGACCGCGACCAGTTCCGCACCGCACTGGTCAACGCACTGCAGGAGGGCTTCTTCGTTGCCGACGGCGACGGCACGGTGGTGGAGATCAACGACGCGTTCACCGAGATCACCGGCTACGACGCGGCTGGCCTGCCCTACCGGTGGCCACACCCCTGGCTGGTCGATCACGGGCTCGCCGACCGCCAGCTCAACCAGCTGATCGAGACCGGGGACCTGCAGGCCGAGACCGAGATCCGCCGCCGCGACGGCGCGCCCGGATGGGCGGCGGTGAGCATCAACGCGGTGCCCGCCGCGGGGTCTGCACGGGCGGTCTACGTCGGCACCATCCGCGACGTCACCGTGCTGCGGGCCGCCGCGGAGCGGGAACGGCTGCTCGCCCGGCTGGCCACCGCGATCGGGCTGGCCAAGAGCATGGCCGAGGTGCTGGCGATCACGCTCGAGGAATGCCGGGCGGCGATCGACCTGCAGCGGGTGCTCACAGTGACCTGGCGCAGCGGCGACGAGGAGCCCGCGGTCCGGGCGGCCGGTGAGCCGGCGGGCGCGCAGTGGTCCGACCTCGATCCGGACCTGCGGACCACCTTGGGCCAGGCCCGGCAGTGGCCGCCGCTCACCATCGAGCCGGTGTTGTCACCCGACGGCTCCGACGCCGCCTGCGGGATCGTCGCCATGCTGCCCGGCGGCGGTGACACCGCGGTGGTGCTCGAGCACCAGCGGCCCCGGCAGATCAGCGTCGACGACCGGCTGCTGCTGACCGCGCTGGTCGGCCATCTCGGCCTGGCGATCCAGCACGTCCGCCAATTCGAGACGGCGCGCGAGGCATCGCTGACGCTGCAGCGGGCGATGCTGCCCACCAGCAGTCCGCCCGCCGGATTCGCGGTGCGCTACGAACCGGCCGTGGCGCCGCTGGAGATCGGCGGCGACTGGTACGACGTGCTGCCGATCGGCGAGCGCACCATCGGCATCGTCGTCGGCGACTGCGTCGGGCGCGGGCTGCCCGCCGCCGCCGTGATGGGCCAGCTGCGAAGTTCGGCGCGCGCGCTGCTGCTGACCGGCGCCGAGCCCGCGGTGCTGCTCGAAGAGCTCGACTCGGCGGCCGCGCTGATCCCGCACGCCTACTGCGCGACGGTGTTCCTCGCGGTCCTCGACATCAGGACCGGAGAACTGCGCTACAGCAACGCCGGCCACGTGCCCGCGGTGCTCGCCACACCGGCGTCGCCGCCCAGCGTGCTCTCCGACGCAGCGACGGTGCCGCTCGCGGTGCGGCGCACCGGGCCACGTCCGCAGGGCACCCGCACCCTGCCGCCGGGTTCGGCGCTGCTGCTCTACACCGACGGGCTGGTGGAACGGCGGGACGCGCCGATCGACGACGGCATCGACCGCGTCACCCGGGTACTGGCCGCCGAACTGTCCTCGCACGCCGACACCATCGCCGACGCGGTGCTGCGCGAGCTTGCGCCGCCCGCGGGCTACGACGACGACGTCGCCGTCCTGGTCTACCGGCGGCCGCCCGCGCCACTGCACCTCGAGATCGCCGCCACCCCCGCCAATCTCGGCCGGGTCCGCACCGAGCTGACGGCGTGGCTGACCGAGGTCGGCGCGGGGCAGGAACTCACCACCGACGTCGTGCTCGCCGTCAACGAGGCGTGCACCAACAGCGTCGAGCACGGGTACCGCGATGTCGCCGCCGGGGTGATGATCGTCGACGCCGCGGTGTGGGGCGACGAGATCGTGGTGCGGGTCCTCGATTTCGGCACCTGGAAGACGCCCGACGAGAAGCCGCGGACCCGCGGCCGCGGGCTGCCGATGATGCGGGCGGTCAGCGCACGGGTCGACCTGGGCCCGTCGGCGTCCGGAACCACGGTCGAGATGGTGTTCCGGCTCACACCTGGCTGATCGACGGTAATATCCGCCGCCGAACCGGGTAGCCCGACTAACCATGGCGACATTCCTGTATCGCGTCGGGGGCTTCGCGTACCGGCGCCGGCTGCTGGTGATCGGGCTGTGGGTGGGGCTGCTGCTGGCCGCGCTGGCGGGCACCACACTGGCCCAGCCCTTCCAGAAGGACTTCTCGCTGCCGGGTTCGGCGTCACAGCAGGCGAGCGACCTGATGGACCAGAAGTTCCCGGCGCAGCGCGACATCGACGAGATGGCCCAGGCGAAGGTGGTGCTCAAGGCGCCCGACGGCGCCACGCTCGACCGCCCGGAGACGGTCGCCGCGGTCGACCGGCTCGTCGGGGAACTGCGCGGACTGCCGCACGTGCAGGGCCAGGCCGTGGTCAACCCGCTGACCTCGCCCGCGGGCGCGATGAGCGTCAGCAAGGACCGCACCATCGCCTACCTCGACGTGAACTACGACCAGAAGTTCGTCGACGTGTCCAAGGACCAGATCGACGCGCTGGAGTCGGTGATGGCCGGGGCCCGCGACGGCGGGCTGACCGTCGAGGGCACCGGCACCCTGTACAACGGGCAGACCCCGCAGCAGGGCCCGTCCGAGGCGATCGGGTTCGCCGTCGCTCTGGTGGTGATGGTGATCGCGTTCGCCTCGGTGGTGGCCGCGACCCTGCCCATCATCACCGCACTGTTCGGCGTCGGCATCTCCATCGCCCTGATCACCGGCGCGACGTCGCTGGTGGACATGGACTCCTCGGCGCTGATGCTGTCATCGATGCTCGGCATCGCCGTGTCGATCGACTACTCGCTGTTCATCGTGTCGCGCTACCGCAACGAACTCCGCGTCACCGACGACCGCGCGCACGCCACCGGCCGGGCCGTGGGCACCGCGGGGTCATCGGTGGTGTTCGCCGGCCTGACCGTCGTCATCGCGCTGGTCGGCCTCACCGTCGTCGGCATCCCGATGATCTCGGTGATGGGCCTCACCGCGGCACTGGCGGTGGTGATGGCCGTGCTCGCGGCGGTGACGCTGCTGCCCGCCTTCCTCGGACTGTTCGGCCACCGCACCTTCGCGGGCCGCATCAATCGGCTGCGCCAGGGCGACGAGCCGGACACCGCGCCGACCAACGGGCTGCGGTGGGCCGAACTGATTGCCGCACATCCGATTCCGGCGATCATCGCGGTGGTGCTCGCGCTCGGCGTGATCGCGCTGCCCACCACCAAGCTGCAACTCGGCATGGACGTGGCCGCCACCGGCGACCAGAAGAACGCCGTCAAGCTGCTCGACCAGGGCTTCGGCGAGGGCCTGACCGGGCCGCTGATCGTGGTCGCCGACGGGGCGGGATCGTCAGCTGCCCCCGCCGGATACAAGGCGCTGGCCGACCAGATCCGGGCGCTGCCCGACGTGCAGATGGTCACGCCGCCGCAGCTCAACCCCGACGGCACCGGCGCGCTGATCAGCGTCATCCCGGCCAGCGGGCCGAGCAGCCCGCAGACCCAGGCCCTCGTCGACTCGATCCGCGGCCTCGAGCAGGGGATCACCGACGCCACCGGTGTGACGTTCGGCGTCACCGGGCAGACCGCGATCCTGTCGGACCTGTCCGAATCGATGACCGAGGCGCTGGTGCCCTACCTGGCGCTGGTGGTCGGGCTGGCGTTCCTGGTGCTGACGCTGGTGTTCCGCTCCCTGCTCGTACCACTCACCGCCACACTGGGTTTCGTGCTGTCGATCGGTGCGACGTTCGGCGCCACCGTCGCGGTGTTCCAGGAGGGCTGGTTCGGGCTGGTGTCCGACCCCGGGCCGATCATCAGCTTCCTGCCGATCTTCCTCATCGGCATCGTGTTCGGCCTGGCGATGGACTACCAGGTGTTCCTGGTGACGCGGATGCGCGAGAAGTTCGTCACCGGCGACACCGACCGCACCGCAACCGAGGCCGTCATCACCGGATTCCAGCGCAGTGCGCGCGTCGTCACCTGCGCGGCGATCATCATGATCTCGGTCTTCGCGGCGTTCATCCTGTCGCCGGACTCGGTCGCCAAGTCGATGGGCTTCGCGCTGGCCGTCGCCGTGGTCTTCGACGCGTTCGTGGTGCGGATGGTCTTCATCCCCGCGGTGATGTCGCTGCTCGGGGAGAGGGCCTGGTACCTGCCGCGCTGGCTGGACCGGCTGCTGCCCGACGTCGACGTCGAGGGCGACAAGCTGCGCAGCGCCGACGACACCGACGCCCGCGAGCAGGTGCCTGCCTAGAGATCGGGCCACTCCCCGGTGAAGTGTTCGGCGACCAGCCGGCCCGCCAGCGGGTAGTCGCGCAGCGCCGACGTCATCAGCGTCCCGAGTTCGGTGATCGCGGTGGCGTCGGCACCCCGGGTGCGAAGCAGTTCGGCGATCCACGCGGAGGTCTCGGCGACCGGGCGCGGATCGCCGGTCAGCAGGGCGGCCGCCACCGCGTGCAGCGCCTGGTGCAGGGCGTCGCCTGCGACCTCGAGCACCCGGCTGTCGGCGCCCACCTCGCGGGTCGGTGACCAGCGGTCGCGCAGCATCGCAACCAGCCGGCGGTGGTCGAGATCGAGTGCAGACTGCTCGGCGACGG
>NZ_JAUMSQ010000012.1:0-14047 GCF_030519285.1 Mycolicibacterium arseniciresistens | reverse complement strand
GGCGCGGTGGTGGCCGCGGTGTCGGTGTCGGGACCCATCGACCGGATGGGCCGCCGCCCCGGTGCACGCTGGGCCGCCGATCTGGTGGCGGCGGCGGAGGCCCTCACCCGCCGGCTGTGACGAGGGTCGCAGTCGCGCCCGGGAGAACGAGAAACGCCCGCCTCGAGCGAGGCGGGCGATCGATTTCTGGTACCCCCGATGGGATTCGAACCCACGCTACCGCCGTGAGAGGGCGGCGTCCTAGGCCGCTAGACGACGGGGGCTAGAACAAATTCCGGAGAGCCAGCATAGCTCAGGCGACATGCCTGACCTAATCTCCGGGTGCAGCTGGGGTACCAGGACTCGAACCTAGAATGGCGGTACCAGAAACCGCTGTGTTGCCAATTACACCATACCCCATGGGCTACTCGTCACCGCAGGTCACGAGCGCTTTCGGCCCTACCGGCAGCGGCTCGTCGCCGCCGCCCGTGTTTGTGGGCCGACAGGCAGACTACCAAAGATTTCACGACGACTTTTCACGCCTGGGGTGTCTCGGCCGCCGCGCGCTGCCGACCGGCGCGCAACCGCCGCAGGCTGCGGTCACGGCCGAGCAGTTCCAGCGACTCGAACAGCGGGGGGCTGATGGTCGCACCGGTGATCGCCACCCGGATCGGGCCGAACGCCTTACGCGGCTTGAGCTCGAGGCCGTCGATCAGTGCCGCCTTCAGCGCCTCCTCGATCGCCGTAGTCGT
Source organism: Mycolicibacterium arseniciresistens (assembly GCF_030519285.1). Classification (NCBI taxonomy): domain Bacteria; kingdom Bacillati; phylum Actinomycetota; class Actinomycetes; order Mycobacteriales; family Mycobacteriaceae; genus Mycobacterium; species Mycolicibacterium arseniciresistens. The sequence continues at coordinate 13,316 of NZ_JAUMSQ010000012.1, read as the reverse complement.
CCACTCCTCGACACCCTCCAGGGCGGTCGCCGCGGCGTCGAGCACGGCCACCGCTTCCGAGCGCAGTTCCTTGGCCGCGGACTTCTCGTCGAGCGCGAACGCGGAGTCGTCGAGGAACTTCAACAGCTCCCATGCGTCGCCGAGCACGACGATGCGCGTCTGCACCAGCCGGGCGGCCTCGGCGAACTGCCGCTCGTCGAGGCCGGTGTCGTGACCGTGGGTGGAGAAGAAGTCGCGCAGCCGGACGGTGAACTCATCCTCGCTGAGCAACCGGAGGTGCTCGGCGTTGAGGGCGTCGGCCTTCTTCTGGTCGAAGCGTGCCGGATTGGAGTTGACGTCGGCGACGTCGAACGCGGCCACCATCTCGTCGAGGCTGAACACGTCGTGGTCGTCGGCGATCCCCCACCCCAGGAGCGCCAGGTAGTTGAGCAGGCCCTCCGGGATGAAGCCCCGCTCCCGGTGCAGGAACAGGTTCGACTGCGGATCCCGCTTGGACAGCTTCTTGTTGCCGTCACCGAGAACGCTCGGCAGATGCCCGAATTCGGGCACCCGCTCGGCCACGCCGATCCGGATCAGCGCCTCGTACAAGGCGATCTGGCGCGGCGTCGAGGACATGATGTCCTCGCCGCGCAGCACATGGGTGATCTTCATCAACGCGTCGTCGACCGGATTGACCAAGGTGTACAACGGATCGCCGCTGGCGCGGGTGAGCGCGAAATCCGGAACGGAGCCCGCAGGGAAGGTCGTCTCGCCGCGCACGAGATCGCGCCACGTGAGGTCGTGGTCGGGCATCTTGAGCCGGATCACCGGCCTGCGCCCGTCGGCGAGGTAGGCCGCCCGCTGCTCGTCGGTCAGGTCGCGATCGAAGTTGTCGTAGCCCAGCTTCGGATTGCGCCCGGCAGCCACGTGCCGGGCCTCGACCTCCTCGGGAGTCGAGAACGCCTCGTAGGCCTCGCCGGCCGCGAGCAGACGGTCCACCACGTCGCGGTGGATGTCGCGGCGCTGCGACTGCCGGTAGGGCGCGTACGGCCCGCCGATGTCGGGACCCTCGTCGTAGTCGAGCCCCAGCCAGGACAGCGCGTCCAGCAGGGCCAGATAGCTCTCCTCGCTGTCGCGTTCGGCGTCGGTGTCCTCGAGACGGAAGACGAATGCGCCCCCGGTGTGGCGGGCGTAGGCCCAGTTGAACAGGGCGGTGCGGATGAGGCCGACGTGCGGCGTTCCCGTCGGCGAGGGGCAGAACCGGACTCGGACCGTCATCACTTGCCCTTCCGCACAACGGGATTGGTGAGCGTGCCGATGCCCTCCACCGTGATGCTGACGGTATCGCCGTCCTCCAGCGGGCCGACCCCCTCCGGCGTGCCGGTGAGGATGACGTCACCCGGCAGCAGGGTCATCACCGCCGACACCCACTCGATGATGGCCCCGATGTCGTGGATCATCAGCGACGTCCGGCTGTGCTGGCGCAACTGCCCGTTGACCTCGGTGCGCAGATCCAGGTCGGTGGGGTCGAGGTCGGTGACGATCCACGGCCCGAGCGGGCAGAAGGTGTCATGGCCCTTGGCGCGCGTCCACTGACCGTCCTGCTTCTGCTGATCCCGGGCTGACACGTCGTTGGCGATCGTGTAGCCGAGGATGTTCTCGGCGGCGCGGGCGGCGGGGACGTCCTTGCACGGCCGGCCGATCACCACCGCCAGTTCCCCTTCGTGGTGTACCGGATTGGCGCCGGCCGGCAGCTGGATCGGGACGCGCGGACCGATGATCGACGTGTTCGGCTTGAGGAAGATGATCGGATCCGGGAAGTCGCCGCCGCCCATCTCCTCGATGTGGGCGGCGTAGTTCTTGCCCATGCACACCACCTTGCTGGCCAGGATCGGCGCCAGCAGGCGGACGTCGGCCAGTGGCCAGGACCGCCCGGTGAACGTCGGAGTGCCGAACGGATGTTCGGCGATCTCCTTGGCGACGGCCGTCGGATCGTCGGGAGGGCCTTCGACACTGACGAAGGCGACACCGTCTGGGCTGGCGATTCGACCGAGGCGCATCAGCACAGCCTAGTGGCCGCCGGGCGGCGACCGACGGCGGACTCCCCGCCGACGGCGTCCCATACTCTGAGACAGAAGTTCTGCAGCGTGAGACACGTGTGCCACGATGTCCGCATGGCCACGGCGGCGATCGGCACCCTGCGACGCTGGTCGATGCTGGCCATCGCGCTCACCGCCACGTTGTGCGCCAACGTGTTCATCAACGGGGCGGCGTTCCTCATCCCCACCCTGCACTCCGACCGCGGACTCGACCTGGCGGTGGCCGGCCTGCTGTCGTCCATGCCGAGCTTCGGGATGGTGGTCACGCTGATCGCCTGGGGCTACGTGGTCGACCGGGTCGGCGAGCGGTTCGTGCTCACCGTCGGTTCGGCGCTGACCGCGGCCGCCGCCTTCGCCGCGGCAGCCGCCGACTCCCTGATCCTGGTGGGCGCATTGCTGTTCCTCGGCGGCATGGCCGCTGCGAGCAGCAATTCGGCCAGCGGCCGGCTGGTGGTGGGCTGGTTCCCCCCACAGCAGCGCGGGATGGTGATGGGCATCCGGCAGACCGCCACGCCACTGGGCGTCGGGCTCGGCGCGCTGGTCATCCCACGGCTGGCCGAGTCGTACGGTGTGGGGACCGCGCTGTTGTTCCCCGCGGTGGTGTGTGCGGTCGCGGCGTTGATCTGCGTGGCGGGCGTGCTGGATCCGCCGCGGCCGCCGCGTGCGGAGGCGCCGGCCGCGGATCTGGCCAACCCGTACCGGGGCGCGGCCGTGCTGTGGCGGATCCACGCCGTCTCGGTGCTGCTGGTGGTGCCGCAGGCGGTGGTGTCGACGTTCACCCTGGTGTGGCTGATGACCGATCGCGGATGGTCGGCGGTGTCGGCCGGGACACTGGTGACCGTCGCCCAACTCCTGGGTGCGGGTGGACGTGTCGCCGCCGGCTACTGGTCCGACAGGGTGCGTCACCGGCTCCGGCCGATCCGGTCGATCGCACTGGCCGCCGCCGCCACGATGGCGCTGCTCGCGCTGACCGATGCGCTCGGCTCACCGGTCAGCGTCGCGCTGATGGTGGCGGCGTCGGTGATCACCGTCTCCGACAACGGGCTGGCCTTCACCGCGATCGCCGAGATCGCCGGGCCCTTCTGGAGCGGGCGTGCCCTCGGCGCGCAGAACACCAGCCAGCACCTGGCGTCCGCGGCCGCTGCGCCGTTGTTCGGCGGGCTGATCGGGATCGCCGGCTATCCGGCGGCATTCGCGGTGTGCGCCGTGCTGCCGCTCATCGCCCTGCCCCTGGTCCCGGTCGACATCGAGACCCCGTCGGACACCTGAGCGACGACACCGGCGTCGACCCGTTACGCCGCAACTCCCACCTTGACGTCGTGAATGTTTCCGGCGGAAACGCATTCGCCGGCCCGGCGCGGAGTTACAGTCGGCCCGTGCCCACCGCCGCACTCGACATCATCGACAGGTACTTCACCTGCGAGTTCACCACGCTCGGTCGCGGCGGCGCGCCCCAGACCTGGCCGGTGTCGCCGCGTCTGCTCACCGACGGCCGCTTCCTGGTCGCCACGAGCATCGGGTTGCCGCAGAAGGCGTTCAACATCCGCCGCGACCCGCGGGTCAGCATGCTGTTCTCCGAGCCGGCCGGCAGCGGGGTCGCCACACCGGGCGCCGTGCTGATCCAGGGCGACGCCGTCGCCGACGACGCCGTCGTCACCTCGTTCACCGATCCCGATTTCGCCGCCCTGATGCGGACGGTCGCCGCACGCCAACCCGCCGGGGCGATCTGGCACTCGCAGGTGGGCAGGCGGGTGTTCTGGTCGTACTACATGCGCATCCTGATGCATGTCACGCCGCGACGGGCACTGTACTGGCCGGACCGCGACTTCACCTCCGCGCCAAACGAACTCGATCTCGCCGAGGTGCGCCGTGTGGACTGAGGCGGCTAAGGCGCTGAGCCGGTACGAGGAAGCCGTCCTCACCGCGATCGACGCGCAGGGCTATCCGTTCAGCATCCGCGTCCGCACCGCCGACTACGACGCGACCACCGGGCTGCTCAGCGCGGAGCTGCCCGCCGCCGTGGCGCCGGTCGCCGGCCCGGCGAACCTGCTGTGCCACTTCCACGACGAGAAGATGTGGAACATCCGATCGGTCCACGTCCGCGGCCGGCTCGAGCACCGCGGCGACGCATGGGACTTCGTCAGCACCGCGTTCACCGCGCCCTCGCGGCTGGCCCCGATCGCCATGATCAGGAACGCGAACGCCTCGGCACGGCGGTATCTCGCCCGGCGCGGCCTGAGCCGCCCGGCCGTCGACTGGGCCGCGGTGAAGGAGATCTCGCGCCGGGCGCGACAGCAGCGCTAGAGGTTCGCCGCGATCCGGTCGCCGATCTGGGTGGTGGACAACTTCTCGTCACCACGGGTGGCGAGGTGCTGCTCCACCGCACGGTCGACGCGCGCCGCCGCGGCGTCCTCGCCGATGTGGGACAGCAGCAGCGCCACCGACATGACGGCCGCCGTCGGGTCGGCGATGCCCTGCCCCGCGATGTCCGGCGCGCTGCCGTGCACCGGTTCGAACATCGACGGATTGGTGCGCGTGGCGTCGATGTTGCCGCTGGCCGCCAGGCCGATCCCACCGGAGACGGCGGCCGCGAGGTCGGTGATGATGTCGCCGAACAGGTTGTCGGTGACGATCACGTCGAACCGGCCCGGATCGGTCACCATGTGGATGGTGGCGGCGTCGATGTGCTGATAGGCGGTCTCGACTTCGGGGAACTCGCGACCGACCTCGGCGACCGTGCGCGCCCACAGCGTGCCCGCATACGTCAGGACGTTCGTCTTGTGCACCAGCGTCAGGTGCTTGCGCCGCTTGGCCGCTCGCGCGAACGCGTCGCGCACCACCCGTTCGACACCGAACGCGGTGTTCAGGCTGACCTCGGTGGCGACCTCGTGCGGGGTCCCGACGCGGATCGCGCCGCCGGTGCCGGTGTACGGCCCCTCGGTTCCTTCGCGCACCACCACGAAGTCGATCGCCGGGTCGCCGGCCAGCGGGCTGGTGACGCCGGGCAACAGCCGGGACGGCCGCAGGTTGACGTGGTGGTCGAGCTGAAAGCGCAGTGTCAGCAGTAGCCCGCGTTCCAGCACGCCGCTGGGCACCGACGGATCACCGATCGCACCGAGCAGGATCGCATCGTGGCCGCGCAACTCGTCGACCACACCGTCGGGCAGCGTCTCCCCCGTGGCGTGATAGCGCCGCGCGCCGAGGTCGTACTCGGTGCGCTCGACGCCCGGCAGCACGACGTCGAGCACCTTGAGTGCCTCGGCGATGACCTCGGGTCCGATGCCGTCGCCGGCGATCACGGCGAGCTTCACGACAGGTCGACCAGTTCCAGCGTCGATGCGTTCACGTCGCGGCCGATGCCGGCCAGCACGTCGTCGGGAACCTGCCGGTCGAGCCGCAACATGATGGTCGCGCCGTCGCCGTCGGCGTCCTGGGAGAGCTGCGCGGCCAGGATGTTCACCGCGGCGCCGCCGAGCAGGGTGCCGATCTTGCCCAGTGCGCCCGGCTGGTCGTCGTAGTTGATGATCAGGTTCACGCCCTCGGCGCGCAGATCCAGGTTGCGACCGTTGACCTGCACGATCTTTTCGACCAGCTGCGGCCCGGACAGCGTGCCCGAGACGTTGACGGTCGAGCCGTCGGCGGCCACGGCGCGCACGTCGACGACGCTGCGGTGATTGGGGCTCTCGCTCTCGGTGTCGATGCTCGCCTCGACGCCACGCTCGGCGGCCAGGGCGGGGGCGTTGACGAACGTCACCTGATCCTCGATCACCGCGGAGAACAGGCCGCGCAGCGCGGACAGCCGCAGCACCCCGACGTCCTCGGATGCCAGCTCACCGCGCACCTGGACGCACAGGTTGGTCGGCAGTTCCGCGGACAGCGCCCCGACCAGCACGCCCAGCTTGCGGACCAGGTCCAGCCACGGCGCCACCTCCTCGCCGACGGTGCCGCCCCCGACGTTCACGGCGTCCGGCACGAACTCGCCGGCCAGCGCGAGCCGCACACTGGCCGCGACGTCGGTGCCTGCCCGGTCCTGTGCCTCTGCGGTCGATGCGCCGAGGTGCGGTGTGACGACGACCTGCGGCAGCTCGAACAGCGGGCTGTCGGTGCACGGTTCGGTCGCGAAGACGTCCAGACCCGCACCGCGGATGTGTCCGCTGGTGATTGCGTCGGCGAGCGCCTGCTCGTCGATCAGCCCGCCGCGCGCGGCGTTGACGATGATGGCGCCCGGCTTGATCTTGGCCAGTGCGTCCTTGCCGAACAGGCCCGCGGTCTCCTTCGTCTTCGGCAGGTGCACCGAGATGAAGTCGGCCCGGCCGAGCAGTTCGTCGAGGGAGAGCAGTTCGATGCCCAGCTGCGCAGCCCGCGCGGACGACACGTAGGGGTCATAGGCGGTGATGTGCGCACCGAACGCCGCGAGCCGCTGGGCCACCAGCTGCCCGATGCGGCCGAGTCCGACGACACCGACGGTCTTGCCGAAGATCTCGGTGCCCGAGAACGACGAGCGCTTCCACGTGTGCTGGCGCAGCGTGGCGTCGGCGGCGGGGATCTGCCGAGCCGTGGCGAGCAGCAGCGCAAGTGCGTGTTCTGCGGCGCTGTGGATGTTGGACGTCGGCGCGTTGACCACGAGCACACCGCGCGCGGTGGCGGCGTCGACGTCGACGTTGTCCAGGCCGACACCGGCCCGGGCGACGATCTTGAGCTTGGGCGCGGCGGCCAGCACCTCGGCGTCGACGGTCGTCGCCGAACGCACCAGCAGCGCGTCGGCGTCCGGCACCGCGGCCAGCAGTTTCGGGCGGTCCGGGCCGTCCACCCAGCGGACTTCCACCTGGTCACCGAGGGCGGCGACGGTCGACTCGGCGAGTTTGTCGGCGATCAATACAACGGGCAGGCTCACGCGGACAGCGTAGTGGGCTGTAATGGGCCAATGAACATCACGGTGGTCGGCAGCGGACCCAACGGGCTCGCCGCGGCCGTGGTCTGCGCCCGCGCGGGACTGTCCGTGCAGGTACTGGAGGCGCAGCCGACCTTCGGCGGCGGGGCGCGCAGCGCCGCCGACCCCGAGTTCGACGGCATCCTGCACGACGTGTGCTCGGCGGTGCACCCGCTGGCGCTCGGATCGCCGTTCTTCGCCGAGTTCGACCTGCGGGCGCGCGGCGTCCGGTTCGGCGTGCCCGAGATCTCCTACGCCAACCCGTTGGCGGGGCGGCCCGCGGCGATCGCCTACCGCGATCTCGACCGCACGTGCGACGAGTTGTCCGACGGTGCGTCGTGGCGGCGGTTGCTCGGTCCGCTGGTGGAGCACGAGGACACGGTGCTGGGGTTCATGTTGGGCGACAAGCGCTCCCTGCCCCGGGACCTCCTCAACGTGACGAGGCTCGGCCTGCGGATCCTCGAGCAGGGCACGCGGGCGTGGAACCTGCTGCTGCACGGCGACGATGCTCAGGCGTTGCTGACGGGCGTTGCCGCGCATGCCATCTCGCGACCACCCTCGCTGGCGTCGTCCGGTGCCGGGATGATGCTCAGCATGCTGGCCCACACCGAGGGCTGGCCCATCCCGATCGGCGGAACGCAGGCGATCACCGACGCCCTGATCGCCGACCTGCGCGCCCACGGCGGCGAGATCCACTCCGACAGTGCGGTGACCACTCCGCCGTCGGGAGTCGTGCTGTACGACACCGCCCCGACCGCCCTGATGCCGATCTACCGGGAACGCGTTCCGTCCCGATACGCCAGGCAGCTCATGCGCTACCGCTTCGGGCCCGGCGCGGCGAAAGTGGACTTCGTCCTGTCCGGTGACGTGCCGTGGTCCGACGAGCGTCTGGCCGATGCGCCGACGCTGCACCTGGGCGGCAGCCGCGGCGAGATGGCCCGGGCCGAGATCGAGGCCGCCGAGGGGCGGCACGCCGCGCGACCGATGATCCTCGCCGCGCTCCCCCACCTCGTCGACCCCGCCCGCATGGACGACGCCGGGTGGCGCCCCATGTGGACCTACGCACACGTTCCCGCCGGGTCGACGGTGGACCAGACCGAGGCCGTCACCGCCTCGATCGAACGGTTCGCGCCCGGCTTCCGGGACATCGTCGTCGCCGCGCGCAGCGTCCCCGCCGCCGAGATGCCGCGTCACAACGCGAATTACGTGGGCGGCGACATCACCGTCGGTGGCGCCGACGTGTTCAAGGCGGTGCTGGGGCCGACACCGAGGCTCGATCCGTGGGCGACACCCATCGACAAGGTCTACCTGTGCTCGTCGGCCACGCCGCCGGGCGCAGGCGTTCACGGGATGGCGGGGTACTACGCGGCACGCTCCGTGCTGCGCCGCGAGTTCGGCATCCGCGAGATGCCGAGCCTCGCCCCCGAGGGCTTGGTGACATCGGGCGGTCACGACCGGCCCTAGGGTCGCGCGCTGCTCGGAAACGCCGTGCGCTGAGACGACTTCGGCGCGCCCACCTCGGGTGAGGTGGACGCGCCGAAAGCGTGGTTCGTCAGGCGGTTTCGGTGATCGGGCGGTCGACCCAGCTCATCAGGTCACGCAGCTTCTTGCCGGTGACCTCGATCGGGTGCTCGGCGTTCTGCTTGCGCAGGCCCTCGAGCTCCTTGTTGCCGCCCTCGACGTTGGCGACGAGCTTCTTGACGAAGGTGCCGTCCTGGATCTCCGAGAGGATCTGCTCCATCCGCTTCTTGGTGTCGGCGTCGATGACCCGCGGTCCGGACAGGTAGCCGCCGAACTCGGCGGTGTCGGACACCGAGTAGTTCATCCGCGCGATGCCGCCCTCGTAGATCAGGTCGACGATCAGCTTCAGCTCGTGCAGCACCTCGAAGTAGGCCAGTTCCGGCGCGTACCCCGCCTCGACCATCACCTCGAAGCCGGTCTTGATGAGTTCCTCGGTGCCGCCGCACAGCACGGCCTGCTCACCGAACAGGTCGGTCTCGGTCTCGTCCTTGAACGTCGTCTTGATGACGCCGGCCCGGGTGCCGCCGATGCCCTTGGCGTAGGACAGCACGAGCGCCTCGCCCTCGCCCTTGGGATCCTGCTCCACGGCGACCAGGCACGGAACGCCCTTGCCGTCGACGAACTGACGGCGCACCAGGTGGCCGGGCCCCTTGGGCGCCACCATGCCGATGGTCACGTTGGCGGGCGGCTTGATCAGGTCGAAGTGGATGTTCAGGCCGTGTCCGAAGAACAGCGCATTGCCGTCCTCGAGGTTCGGCTCGATGTCGTTGGTGAAGATGTCGGCCTGCGCGGTGTCGGGAGCCAGCAGCATGATCACGTCAGCCCACTTGGCGACCTCGGCGGGGGTGTCGACCTCGAGCCCCTGCTCGGTCACCTTGTCGCGGGACTTCGAGCCCTCCTTGAGACCGACCTTCACCTGCACGCCGGAGTCGCGGAGGCTCAGCGAGTGGGCATGGCCCTGGCTGCCGTAGCCGATGACGCCGACCTTGCGTCCCTGGATGACGGACAGATCCGCATCGCCGTCGTAGAACATCTCAACTGCCACTGGTGATATTTCCTTGTCTTCCGAGCGTTTTCGCTTGTTTCAGGGGTTACTTGGCGGTGCCGATGCCGCGGGGACCGCGGGACAACGACACCACACCGGACTGGACGATCTCGCGGATACCGTACGGCTCGAGCACCCGCAGCAGCGCCTCGAGCTTTCCCGGCGTGCCGGTGGCCTCGACGGTCAGCGACTCGTTGGAGACGTCGACGACCTTGGCGCGGAACAGGTTCACCGCCTCGATGACCTGACCGCGGGTGGTGGCGTCGGCGCGCACCTTGATCAGCGCCAGTTCCCGCGAGACCGAATTGTCGGCGTCCTGCTCGACGATCTTGATCACGTTGATCAGCTTGTTGAGCTGTTTGGTGATCTGCTCGAGCGGGAGCAGCTCCTCGACGCTGACCACGATCGTCATCCGGGACATGTCCTTCTGCTCCGTCGCGCCGACGGCCAGGGACTCGATGTTGTAGCCGCGCCGCGAGAACAGCGCCGCGACACGGGCGAGCACACCGGGCTTGTCCTCGACGAGCACCGACAGCGTGTGCGTGGTGGTCATCAGGCGTGCCCCTCTTCGTTGTCGTCGAACAGCGGACGGATGTTGTGGGCGGCCATGATCTGGTCATTGCTGGTGCCGGCGGCCACCATCGGCCACACCTGCGCGTCGGCGCCGACGGTGAAGTCGATGACCACCGGCCGGTCGTTGATCGCGCGGGCCTGGTTGATGACGTCCTCGACGTCTTCGGCACGCTCGCACCGCAACCCGACACAGCCGAGCGCGTCGGCCAGCTTCACGAAGTCCGGGATCCGGCGCGAGTGGGTGCCCAGATCCGTCTGGCTGTACCGCTCCTCGTAGAACAGCGTCTGCCACTGGCGCACCATGCCGAGGTTGCCGTTGTTGATCACCGCGACCTTGATCGGGATGCCCTCGACCGCACAGGTCGCCAGCTCCTGGTTGGTCATCTGGAAGCAGCCGTCACCGTCGATGGCCCACACCTCCGCCTCCGGCCGGCCCATCTTGGCGCCCATCGCCGCCGGGACGGCGAAGCCCATGGTGCCCAGGCCGCCCGAGTTGAGCCACGTCCGCGGGTTCTCGTAGGAGATGAACTGCGCGGCCCACATCTGGTGCTGCCCGACGCCCGCCACATAGATCGCATCGGGGCCGGCCAGCTTGCCCAGCGACTCGATCACGTACTCCGGCGACAGGCTGCCGTCGCTCTGCGGGCCGTAGCTCAGCGGATACGTCGACTGGACGCCGCGCAGGTACTCCCACCAGGTGTCGATCTGCTGTTCCTGCCCGCCGGTGTCCCTTCGCAGCACCTCCAGCAGGTCGGCGATCACGGCCTTGACGTCACCCACGATCGGGACGTCGGCGTGCCGGTTCTTGCCGATCTCCGCCGGATCGATGTCGGCGTGGATGACCTTCGCCTCGGGCGCGAAGGAGTCCAGCTGCCCGGTCACCCGGTCGTCGAAGCGGGTGCCCAGCGCGATCAGCAGGTCGCTGCGCTGCAGCGCGGCCACCGCGGAGACGGTGCCGTGCATGCCCGGCATGCCGAGGTTCTGCGGGTGGCTGTCGGGGAACGCGCCACGGGCCATCAGCGTGGTCACCACCGGGATGCCGGTCAGCTCGGCCAGGTCCAGCAGTTCCTGGCTGGCGTTGCCGCGGATCACGCCGCCGCCGACGTACAGCACCGGCTTGCGGGCGGCCGCGATCAGCTTCGCCGCCTCCCGCACCTGGCGGCTGTGCGGTTTGGTGTTCGGCTTGTAGCCGGGCAGGTCCATCTGCGGCGGCCAGGAGAAGGTGCACTTGCCCTGCAGGATGTCCTTGGGGATGTCGACCAGCACGGCGCCCGGCCGTCCGGACGACGCGATGTGGAACGCCTCGGCGATCACCCGCGGGATGTCGTCACCGTTGCGGACCAGGAAGTTGTGCTTGGTGATCGGCATCGTGATGCCGGAGATGTCGGCCTCCTGGAAGGCGTCGGTGCCGATCAGCGCACGGCCGACCTGACCGGTGATCGCCACCACCGGGATGGAGTCCATCTGCGCGTCGGCCAGCGGCGTCACCAGGTTGGTGGCTCCGGGGCCCGACGTGGCCATGCACACGCCGACCCGTCCGGTGGCGTGGGCGTAGCCGCTGGCGGCGTGGCCTGCGCCCTGCTCGTGGCGCACCAGCACATGGCGAAGCTTCTGCGAGTCGAACAGCGGGTCGTAGACGGGCAGCACCGCCCCGCCCGGGATGCCGAAGATCGTGTCGACGTCGAGTTCCTCGAGCGACCGGATCACCGCCTGGGCACCGGTGACTTCGTGCGGCGCAATTCGCTTGGGCTGCACGGTCTTCGGGCTGGTGGACTTGACAGCGGACACGGCATCGCCGCTGGGCGGCGCGGTGGCGGCCCGTTCCGGTGGTCGCGTGGTCGGTGCGCTCACTTCGTCCTCTTGAATCTCGTTGTTGTCGGTTTCACTTCGGCGCCCTTGAAGCAACAAAAAACCCCCGTCAGCAGGGCTGCTGTACGAGGGTTGGCGCGTCGATGCTGGTGGCTATGCCCAAGTGAGGGCCAGCGCGGCATCAACGCGCCAACCAATTACTACGAGCAAGCCCTTTCGCATAACACATGACGGTAGCCTCCGCACAGGTCACAGGTCAAATTCCGGCGCCCCCGGTCCGGCCCGCCGCGGCCCCTTCGGCGCAGTGCCAGAATGGGAACGTGACCACGCCCTCCGCATCCACGCCGCCGGCTCCGGTCGTCATCCGGATCTCGCCGATGGCGCACCTTGCGGTCGGATTCTTCGCGTTCGCACTGCTCGCGATCGTGATGAGCACCCCGCCGGTGTCGGCCGTTCTGTTCGTACTCCCGATCGCACTGTCGGCGTTGATCATTCGCTACCGCACCGTCGCCGACCAGGACAGCGTCACCGCGCGCCGGGCATTCGGCAGCACCACCGTCGCCTGGTCGGACATCGAGGGCCTGCAGTTCGGCAAGGGCGCCTGGGCGTCGGCGCGCCTGACCGACGGTTCCGAATTGCGGCTGCCGGCCGTCACATTCGCGACACTGCCCCAGCTGACGGAGATCAGCGCGGGCCGGGTGCCCAACCCGTACGCGTAGCCGTCAGGCCAGCGGGTTGGCGCCGTTGAGCAGCACCCACAGGCCGATACCCGCCCCGGCGCCCAGCAGCAGCGCGACGAACGAGCCGACGAACGGCCTGCGTGCCCAGGCGCGACCGGCGTCGAACCCGTACCGCCCCGGACCGGCCAGGATGACCGCGACGACCGCGGCGAGCACGAACACCCGGTACTCGTGGCCGTCGGTGAGGAACGCGGACAACCTGGCTTCCTCGTGGGCGACGACCGCCTCGGCGAGCACCCCGTTGATCAGATACGCCAGCGCGCCCGCGGCGGCCACCGGGGTGAACAGGCCGAGCACCAGCAGCACCCCGGCGGCGATCTGGCCGATGGTGGCCACATAGGTCAGCACGCCGGCGTGCTGGAAGCCCAGTTCGGTCAGCGTCGTCTCGAACCCGCCGAGGCCGGGACCGCCCCACCACCCGAACGCCTTCTGCAGGCCGTGCGAGATCAGCAGCGCGCCGACCGCCACCCGGAGCACGAGCAGGCCGAGGTCCTGGGTGCCGCGCCGGCCCGCGGCCCGGACCCGGTCCTCGGCGATGGGGTCGACGTCGATCTCGGCCGGCTCGGCGGAGTACGGCGCCATCGCATGGCGCCCGCTGGGCTGGACGTACGGCAGTGGTT
>NZ_JAUMSQ010000119.1:0-19637 GCF_030519285.1 Mycolicibacterium arseniciresistens | reverse complement strand
GCGGCCGCCACCGCGTGCAGCGCCTGGTGCAGGGCGTCGCCTGCGACCTCGAGCACCCGGCTGTCGGCGCCCACCTCGCGGGTCGGTGACCAGCGGTCGCGCAGCATCGCAACCAGCCGGCGGTGGTCGAGATCGAGTGCAGACTGCTCGGCGACGGCGTCGGCGGGCAGCGGGGTCGCAGGCGGCACCACCGCGGGCAGGCCGGCCAGCACCGCCACGGCGCCGTGGGCGTCCGGCGCCCATGCCGTCGCCCCGAGCGCGGTGGCCCGGACGTCGTCGTAGCCGAACGCAGGTCCGCCGACCACGACGGGCACCCCCGCGCCGGTGCCCGCCTCGATGAACCGCCGCGTCGTCGGCAGCGAAGCCAGCACCGAGCAGCTCACCGCGATCGCGTCGGGCCCGAGGTCCTGCAGGTGCTGGCTGAGCCGCAACGGCGTCGTGGCCGCGCCGAGCAGCGTGCTGTCCCAGCCGTTGGCGCGCAGCGCGCAGGCGATGATCATCGCGGGCAGCGCGTGCCACTCCCGCTCCGCGCACGCCACCAGGACGCGGCCGTGCGTGACCGGCACCTGCCGGACGTGCCCGGCCACCGCCGTCGTCGCCGCGACGGCGATCGCGGTGGCGGCGTGCTCCTCGGCGACCGTCCACTCGCCGCGCTGCCAGCGGGACCCGACGGTGCGCTGCGCGGTGGCGACCACGTCGGTGAGCACCGCCACCGGATCGGCGCCGTCGGCCAGCAGGCGTGTCACCAGCGTCGTCGCGGCCACGGCGTCGTTGGCCGAAAGGGCGTCCTCGTAACTGTTCAGTGCGTCCGTCAGGACGGCGGTGTTCACCTCCCGCACGTCACCGCGAGCAGCGCGATGTCGTCGTGCGGGCCGCCGTCGACGAATTCGATGACGTCCTGCTCGATGGCCTCACACACCACATCGGGCGCGGCCCCGGCGTATGCGGGCAGCAGGGCGGTCAGCCGGTCGACGCCGTAGAAGCCGTCGGCGCCGCGGGCCTCGTCGACCCCGTCGGTGAACATCAGCAGGGTGTCGCCGCGCTCCAGGCGCAGCGTCGCGGTGCGGTACTTCGCCTGCGGCGCCAGCCTGATCGCGGTGCCGAAGATCTCCACCTGCTCGACGACGCCACCGGCGCGCAGCACGATCGGGGCCGGGTGGCCCGCCACCGCGATCTCGACGTCGGCCCCGCCGTCGGCGGACGTCCTGACGCGCGCGCACGCCACCGTGACGAACTGGTCGGAGCCCGGATCCCACAGCACGTGGTTCAGGGCACCGAGCACCACGGCGGGCCGCGGGTCGAAATATGCTGCGGTGCGCAGACTCTGGCGGGTCTGACCGGTCAGCGCGGCGGCCTCGACGCCCTTGCCGCAGACGTCGCCGAGCGCGAGCAGCCAGTCGCCGTCGGCCCCGAACACGTCGTAGAAGTCCCCGCCGATCTCGAGATGCTCGGCCGAGGGCCGGTACCGCGCCGCCAGCCGCATGTCACCCACCTCGGGCAGTGCGGGCGGCCGCAGGCTGCGCTGGAGAATCGACGCCACCCGCCCCCGCTCCTCGTAGAGCCGGGCCGAGTCCAGTGCGACCGCCGCGCGGGAGGCGACCCGCTCGGCGAACGCCACCTCCTCGCCGTCGAATCCGCGGCCCTGCCCGCGGGTCATCATCAGCACGCCGACCGTCGCCCCGCGGGCGGTCAACCCGAGCAACAGCACGTCGGCCGGTCGCAGGGCGTCCACCTGCTCGCGCAGCCGGGGATGCCGGATGATGCCGAACATCCCGTGCTCGGCGGCGCCGGTCGCGTCCGCCCCGATCCCGAAGTGCAGGAGCTCGCGGTGGCCCGTGCGCAGCACCCGGTCCGTGGCAAGGCCGTCGATCACCGACCGGGGCACCACCTCGGTGAACGCGACGTCGTCGCCGCCGTGCACCTCGAGTCCGCCGGTGCGGTTGTCGGGCATCACCAGTGCGGCCCAGTCGGCGATCGCGGGGCGGATGAGGCTGAGCACCCGCAGCACCGTCCTGCGGTAGTTGAGCGAACCGGCGAGATTGACCTCGATGGAGTCCATCAGCCCGCGACGCTGCGCCGCAGCGGCCAATTCCGCCTGGATCGCCGACGGCTGCTGCGCCATCCGGTTACTCGCCATCGCCTTTCACCGTAGCCGCACTCGCCCGCCTGATCACTTCACGAGCAGATCGGTCGGATACGCTGTGATCCGTCGCCCGATCCCCGCGGGTCCGGTGGCGACGATTCCCGGGTTCAGCCTGAAGCCTCCTGTGAAGTTGTGTGCGTCGTCGACGGCGCCGAGACGAGGTGGGCTGTGACGGCTGAAGACCATCGCGAGCAATGGCTCGGCAGCGTCGTCGTCGTGCGCGCGTCCGGCGCGATCGACATGCTGACGGCACCGGCGCTGACCGATAAGGTGCGGGCGGTCGTCGCGCAGGCGCCCACCGCGGTGATCATCGACCTCACCGACGTCGAATTCCTCGCCTCCGCCGGGATGCAGGTACTGGTCAACACCCACAACGAGGTCACGCCCGCGGTCCGGTTCGCCGTCGTCGCCGACGGTCCGGCGACCAGCAGACCACTCAAGATCACCGGCCTCACCGATCTGATCACGCTGTTCCCGACACTGGACGATGCCCTGGATCACATCGCATCGTGACCTGCCGCGGGGAGTGACTCCGCGGGGAAGCGGGTAGCCAACGAAGACCATGGCTTTCGCAGACTCGCTGACCGACACCGCCGACGCCGCCTTCGTCCGGACCGCCGCAGCCGAAGCCGGTGCGGTGAGCAGCCTGAGGGAGGAATTCTCCCGCTGGCTGCGCAACGGTTTCCGGCTGGACGCGGTCCGCTACAGCGACATCGTTCTCGCGGTGAACGAGGCGATGGCTAACGCCGCCGAGTTCGCCTACCGGGACGGCGGGCGGGACCGGACGTTCTGCCTGCAGGCCCGTCGTGAGGGACCGGGCGTCCTGGCCGTCACCGTCGCCGACCGCGGGACGTGGCGGGAGGCCGCACCCGCCTCGAAGGCGTCCGCGCGGGGCCGCGGCATCCCATTGATGCGGGCACTCGCCGACCGGTTCGCCATCGACCCGTCGCCACAGGGCACCCGGGTGTATCTGGGATTCGACGGGTGCGCCGCCACCTTGCGCCCGGTCGCGTCGGTCTGACGGAAATTTTTCCCGCCGGAGGTTTGGTTACTCGTTGCAGTGGGAACGAGATGCCCACCGGGCCCCCTGCTGATGGAGTCACTCCGTGACGATCGCATACCTGCACGGTCAGGCACCCGCGTGCCGGCCGCCGACCGCATCGCGGGTCGCGGCTGCCGGCAGTACCCGCGGACGCGGGGCGTCGCGGCGCACGACGGTGAGGGTGTGCGGCGAGGTGGACGCCGCCAACGCCAAGGATTTCGCGGTCGCGGTGTACGAGGCGATTCCCGCGGACGCCCGTTCCGTCACGCTGGACCTCACCGACCTGGACTTCATCGCGGTGGACGGCATCGCCGCCCTGCACGCCGTCAACGCCCACCTGACCCGCAGTGACGCCACGTGGCATGTGGTGCCCAGCCGCGCGGTGAGCCGCGTCCTCGACCTGTGCGACCCGGTGGGCCTGATCCCGCGGTCGATGCCCGAACGGGCCCGCGGCGCGACCGCCTGAACCGTTGACCGCCCTGCCTGCGGGCTGCTAGTCATACACGGGACGCATTGTTGAGCGATCGCTCAGTGCAAGCAGGGAGCCACGATGACCACCGCCGCCGCGGTCTACTACGACCCCTACTCCATCGACATCGTCAACGATCCCTACCCGACCTACGCGCGGCTGCGCGAGGAGGCGCCGCTCTACTACAACGAGCGCTACGACTTCTGGGCCATCTCCCGGCACGCCGACGTCGAGGACGCGCTGTCGAACTGGCAGACGTTTTCGAACTCCCGCAGCGACATCCTCGAACTCGTCCAGTCCGACTTCGACATGCCCGAGGGCGTGATGATGTTCGAGGACCCGCCCGTGCACAGCATGCTGCGCGGCCTGATGTCGCGGGTGTTCACGCCGCGCCGGATGGCCGAGATCGAGGACCAGATCCGCCGGTTCTGCATCAGCTGCCTCGACCCGCACGTAGGCACCGACGGCTTCGACATCATCGCCGAGCTCGCCGCCATGATGCCGATGCGGGTGATCGGCATGCTGCTGGGAATCCCCGAGTCCGAACAGGTCTCGGTGCGCGACGCCAACGACGCCAACCTGCGCACCCAGCGCGGCGCGCCGATGAAGGTGGTCGCCGCCGACAGGATCGCCGACGGCCGCATCTACGCCGACTACGTCGAGTGGCGCTCGCACAACCCCTCCGACGACCTGATGACGGCGCTGCTCAACGTGGAGTTCACCGACGCCGACGGCGTCACCCGCAAGCTGACCCGCAAGGAGGTGCTGCACTACACGCAGGTGGTCGCCGGTGCGGGCAACGAGACCACCGGCAGGCTGATCGGCTGGCTG
The DNA here is from genome assembly GCF_030519285.1 of Mycolicibacterium arseniciresistens. Taxonomy (NCBI): domain Bacteria; kingdom Bacillati; phylum Actinomycetota; class Actinomycetes; order Mycobacteriales; family Mycobacteriaceae; genus Mycobacterium; species Mycolicibacterium arseniciresistens. Next base: position 15,152 of record NZ_JAUMSQ010000119.1, on the reverse strand, counting down.
GCGAAGGTGCTCGCCGAGAACCCCGACCAGCGCCGCCGGGTCGCCGAGGACCGCTCGCTGCTCAACCGTACGATCGACGAGACGCTGCGATTCGAGCCGACCGGCCCGCACGTCGCGCGCTACCTGGCCCGCGACCACGAGTTGCACGGCACCACGGTGCCCGCGGGCAGCGCCATCCTGCTGCTGTTCGGCGCCGCCAACCGCGACCCGCGCCGCTACCGCGACCCCGATACGTTCGACATCGGCCGCGACAACATCAGCCACCTGACCTTCGGCAAGGGCGTGCACTACTGCCTCGGCGCGAATCTCGCCCGCCTGGAAGGCCGGATCGCGCTCGACGAGCTGCTCAATCGGTGGCCCGAGTGGGGCATCGACCACGACAGCATGGAGCTCGCGCCGACATCCACGGTCCGGGGCTGGGAGCGGTTGCGGATCGTGGTGTCCTAGACCGATGACGACGACTCCCGAGGACTTCCTCGCCCTCACCCACGCCAAGGGCCGCTACTGCTACACCCTGGACACCCGCGACTGGGCGGGGTTCGGCGACCTGATGACCGACGACATGGAACTCGACGTCAGCGACGGCGGCACCGGCGTGCCCGTCATCACCGGCCGCGACGCCGCCGTCGACATGATCCGGTCCTCGCTGACCAACGCCCGCTCCGCCCACCAGGTGCACACGCCGCTGATCGAGGTCGACGGCGACGAGGCCACCGTCGTGTGGGCCATGCAGGACCGGGTGGTGTGGGAGAACGGTCCCGCGCTCACCGGTTACGGGCACTACCACGAGCGCTGGGTCCGCCAGGACGGCGCGTGGCGGATCAAGGCGCTGCGACTGACCCGGCTGATCATGGAGTTCACCACCCCCGGGTCCTGACGGCCGCGCGCGCAGCTCGCCCGCCGACCGGGACAATGGCGTAGGTGAAGTTCGATCTGCTCACCCCCGGCATCGAAGTCGGCCTGGTGACCACGAATCCCGACCCCATGGTGGCGTTCTACGAAGGCTTCCTCGAACTGGAGTTCCAGGGGGAGCTCGAGTTCCCCGGCGGCAGTCAGCGGCGCTACACGCTGGGCAACGGCGTGCTCAAGCTGGTGACGTACAGCCCGCCGCCGCCGCAACCCGCGGCGCCGGGCGGCGGGCGGGCCCAGGCCGGCGTCCGGTACGTCACGATCGGGGTGCAGAACCTGCGCGCCGTCGCCGAGGAGTTCGCCGCGTCGCCCTACGACATCGTCGAACCGCTGACCGAGTTCGCGCCGGTGCCGGGGATGGGCTGGATGTTCGTCGCCGACCCCGACGGCAACTGGATCGAACTGTTCGGGACGCTGTAACCATGGCCTACCCGTATCCGCAGCAGTCGCCGGCCGAGACGCCGACCTGTTACCGCCATCCCGACCGGCAGACCTACGTGCGGTGCAACCGCTGCGGGCGGTACATCTGCGGTGAGTGCATGCGCTCCGCGGCGGTGGGCCATCAGTGCGTCGAGTGCGTGAACGCGGGCGCCAGGACGGTGCGACCGGTGCGCACCCCGTTCGGCGGCCGCGCCGGCGCCACCAAGCCGATGGTCACCTACGTGCTCATCGCGGTCAACGTGCTGGCGTTCGTGCTGCAGACCGCCATGCCCGAACTCGAGCGCGAGCTCGTGCTGTGGGCGCCGGGAGTCGCGTCCGGCGAGTGGTGGCGGCTGGGGACCTCGGCGTTCCTGCACTACGGCATCACCCACCTGCTGTTCAACATGCTGGCGCTGTACTTCGTGGGACCCCAGCTGGAAGCGGCGCTGGGCCGGCTGCGCTTCGGCGCGCTCTACGGGTTGAGCGCACTGGGCGGCTCGGTGCTCGTCTACCTGCTCTCGCCGCTCAACACCGGCACCGCGGGCGCATCCGGCGCGGTGTTCGGCCTGTTCGGCGCGACGTTCGTGGTGGCGAAGCGGCTCAACATGGACATTCGCGGGATCGCGGCGATAATCGTGCTGAACCTCGTGTTCACGTTCGTATACCCGCTGATCAGTTCGCAGGGCATCAGCTGGCAGGGCCACATCGGCGGGCTGGTCACCGGTGCGGCGGTGGCCGCGGCGTACGCCTACGCCCCCCGCGAGCGGCGCGACCTGATCCAGGCCGGAGTGACGGCAGCGGTCCTGGTGGTGCTGGCGGCGCTGGTCTGGTGGCGCACCGGCGAACTGCTCGACCTGTTCGGCGGCCCGTTGCGCTAGGACCGCAGCTGCGGCAGCACGTCGCGCTGCCAGGACTCGAAGAAGCCGTCGAGGTCCGGTCCGATCTGCTGGACGAAGACCTCGTCGACCCCGGCGTCGAGGTACTGGCGCACCTGTGCGGCGTGCTTGTCGGGATCCGGGCCGCATGTCACCGACTCGGCGACCTTCTCCCGCGGCACCAGAGCGCCGGCGTCGGCGAAGTCGCCGGGGCGCGGGAGTGTCTGGGCGAGCTGGCCGGGCAGGCTCTCGTTCGGCCACAGCCGGTGCGCGGCGTCGAGGCCCTTCTCCGCGTCGCGGTCCCAGCTGACCTTGGTGCCCGCCTGCACCGGCTTGTCGCCGCCACCGGAGTCGCGGAACGTCTTGATGAGCTCGGCGTCCGCCATCGTGGTGGCGAAGCCGTCGCCGATGCGGCCGGCCAGCTCGGCGGCCTGCGGGCCGAAACCCGAGACGTAGATGGGCACCGGCTGCTCGGGCAGCGTGTAGATGCGGGCCTCCTGCACCTCGTAGTGCAGGCCGTGGTGGCTGATCTCCTTGCCGCCGTGCAGCAGCCGGATCACGTCGACGGCCTCCTCGAGCATCTCCAGCCGCACCCCGACCGACGGCCAGTGGTCGCCGAGCACGTGCTCGTTGAGCGCCTCCCCGCTGCCGACCCCCAGCACGAACCGGCCGTCCAGCTGGACGGCGGCGGTGGCGGCGGCCTGCGCGATGATCGCGGGATGGATGCGCATGGTCGGGCAGGTGACGCCGGTCGCGACGGGCAGCGACGTCACCTGTGACAGCGCACCGATGACTCCCCACACGAACGGGCTCTGGCCCTGTTCGTCGTTCCACGGGTGGAAGTGGTCCGAGATCCACAGGGACTCGAAGCCCGCGGCCTCCGCACGCTTGGCCTGGTCCACCAGTTCGGCAGGGGTGTACTGCTCACACGAGAGGAAGTATCCGATCTTCGCCATGGCGCGGGGGGTACCCGCCGCGGCCGCGGCTACGCCTGATCCCGCGCTGTGTGCGCTACCCGTTGTGCTGCGTCGGGCTCTGCGGGGACTCCCACTTGCTCTCCAGCGAGCGGGCGACCACCGTGCCCGCCGGATACTCCTGCTGGAAGGTCTCGCCGTCGGTGTCCTGGAACGTGACGGTGAAGACGGTCCCCTCCGGCGTCTCGTCGGCGCTCTTGAACACCACCTGGTACGGCTGTGAACCGGACCCGCGGTCGACGTCGACGACGTCGCCCTCGGCCACGTCGTCGATCGGATCGTTGGCAACGTTGGACATGGCCCCGACGGTAGCCGACGGCTCGGGGCATGCACGCTCAGGTCATACAGACATTGGAGAACAGCAGCACCGGCCAGGACGCGATCGAGCCCAGGAACGAGATCGCCAGGTCGGCGCCCTCCATGCCGCGCAGGTGCTCGGTGTGGGTGCTCGACCAGATGACGCCGACGATCAGGTACGGCGTGCCGAGCAGCAGTGCGATGCCGATCAACTCGGCGATGCTGAGCTTGTAGGCCAGCAGCTGACGAAGCTTGGTCTCCATCGGTGTCCCCTCCATCCACTCCACCGGAATGTTAACGGGCGTTCGTGACTCACGGGGCGGATCACACGGATGAGAACCGCTGTTGTCAGTCGAATACCGCGCCGGTGCGACGTCGATGTGTACGGCTGTTTTCGTGAGAATGTGTTCCCGTGTGCGCCGCCGGTGTGGCACGCTGACGGACATGGCAGTGCCGGGGGAGAGCCAGCCGACAGTCGAGGACCGCGTGTTGACCAGCAGTGACACCCGCATCACGATCAGGCGCCGCACCGCGCGCTGGTCCGACGAACCCGTCACCGTGGCCGACGCGATGGATTTCTGGTCGTTCGCGGCGGGCGCGGCCAACGTGATCATGCAACTCTCCTCGCCGGGGGTCGGCTACGGCGTGGTGGAGAGCAAGGTGGACTCCGGCAACCTGCTCAAGCATCCGTGGAAGCGGGCCAGGACGACGTTCCAGTACCTCGCGGTCGCGATCCTCGGCACGGAGGCCGACCGGGCGGCGATGCGGGAGGCCGTCAATGGCGCCCACCGCCACGTCAAGTCGGAGCCGGAAAGTGCGGTGCGCTACAACGCCTTCGACCGCGACCTGCAGATGTGGGTCGCCGCATGCCTTTTCGTCGGGCTCGAGGACACCTACCAGCTGCTGCGCGGTGAGATGACCCCCGAGCAATCCGAGCAGTTCTACCGCTCGGCGTGGACGCTCGGCACCACCCTTCAGGTCACCGAGGACCAATGGCCGCCCAGCCGAGCCGGTTTCGACGAGTACTGGAACACCGCCTGCGCACGCGTGGCCGTCGACGACACGGTGCGCGCCTACCTCGAGGACCTGATCGACCTGCAGATGATCCGGGCGCCGCTGCGGGTGACGTCACGGCGCCTGCTGAGATTCCTCACCATCGGCTTCCTCGCCCCCGTGTTCCGCGACGCCATGGGGGTGCGGTGGAGTGACGCCGAGCAGCGATGGTTCGAAAGGCTCTTCCGGACAGTCGCTCTCGTCAATCGGTTTCTTCCGCCGTTCATCCGGCAGGGCGGCAGTCTGGTGCTGCTCGCCGACGTCCGCCGCCGCATCCGCCGCCACCGCCCGCTGATCTGACCATGGACACGCTGCGCCGCCTGCTCGCCCGCGAGTTGACCGTCGCAGGATTGCTCGAGCTGGGCATGTGGCTCGCGATCCCGTATCTCGCGATCGGCATCGGGTTCACCTTCTTCCAGCCGGAGTTCGCCCGGCTCGCCGAGCTGCGACTGCAGGCCACGCTGCCTGCGGGCGCCAATCTGGTGGCCTTCGGCGAGTCGGTGCTCTACTGGCCAGTGCTGCTGCTCGCGCCAGAGGTGTGCGCGGCGGTCTAGCATTCGCCAGGCCCGGCGCGGGATCATGGCCCGATGGCCGACAGTGCGACCGATCAGGCGATCGACGAGCTGTACCGGGCGGCGCCCGAAGAGTTCACCGCGCTGCGGACAGAGCTGGCCAAGAAGGCCAAACAGGGCGGTGACGCCGAAGGGGCCAAGGCGATCTCGGCGTCACGCAAGCCGACCACCTCGGCGTGGGTGGTCAACCGGCTGATCCACGACGACCCCGAGATCAGGTCGCGGCTCACCGATCTGGGGGAGCGGCTGCGCAGCGCGCACTCCACGATGGACGGTGAGCGCATAAGGCAGTTCTCCGGCGAGCAGCGCCGTCTCGTCGTGGAGCTGACCCGCACGGCGTTCCGGGTCGCGGGCATCGCCGACCCGTCGGCGGCGCTGCGCGATGACGTCACCGACACCCTGCAGGCGGCCGTCGCGGATCCCGACGTCACCGCCCGGCTCGGCCGACTCGCCAAGGCCGAACAGTGGTCGGGGTTCGGCGAGTTCGGCGAGATCTCGCAGCTCTCCACGACGGCGCGCGGCAGCAGGGCCACGTCGAAGGCCACCCCCGCGCCTGCGCCCGCACCCGACGGCAGCGCCGACAGGGACGGCGCCGACCGGGACAAGGAAGACAGGGACAAGGCCGAGCGGGAGCGGCGCGAGCGGGCGAGGGCCGTGCTCGCGGCCGCCGAACGGGCGAAGGCCGAGGCCGACGAGGCGATCGCCGAGCGGCAGAGCGACCTGGCCACCGCGCGACTCAAGCGCGACGACGCGCGCAACCGGCTGGCCAGGGCGGAAGAGGCGCTCGAGGAGGCCGAGCAGGCCTACGCCGCAGCCAAGCAGGCCGGCCGCGACGCGGGCGCCGTGGTGAAGGAGGCCAAGAGGGGCCTCACCCGCGGCTGACCACCGTCCATGTGTCCCGGGTCATGTCCGCGGGACCCACGTGGGCTTGGCGACAAACGATAGCCGACTCCCATATCGGGAGCCTACTCTCACTTACATGTCGACACTTCTGCACCGGCTGGGCCGCTACGCCTTCGCCCGGCCCTGGCACGTCATCGGCGTGTGGCTGGCGCTGATCGCCGTCGTGGCAGGCATTCTCGCGGTCAACCCGCCCAAGGTCTCCAACGAGATGCGCATCAACGGCACGCCCGCCCAGCAGGTCATCGACCAGCTGGCCGAGCGGATGCCGGAGGCGTCCGGCGGGCAGGGCCTCATCGCGTTCGCCGCGCCGGCAGGCGCCCGCATCGACGACCCGGCGCACCGCGACGCCGTGCTGGCCGCCGTCGACGCCATCGCGCACAGCGACCACGTGCTCGACCCGAACGAGATCGCCAGGGCCGAACTGGCCAAGGGCCCGGCCAGCCCGACGCTCGCCGCGTCGGCGGCCATCGCGCAGGCGCAGGTGCACGCGCCGGCGCCGGAGAATGCCCCGAAGCCGATGCTGGTCGACGGCCGACCGGTGCCCGGTGTGGTGGTCTCGGCCGACGGCGCCGCCGCGCTCTACCAGTTCTCCTTCGACAAGCAGACCGCCGAGCTGCCGACCGGCACCATCGAGCACACCGTGGACGCCGCCCGGGACGCGCTGGGGCAGAGCGGCATCGAGGTGCTGCCGTCGGCGAGCATGCTGCAGATGCCCGAGATCATCGGTGTCGGCGAGATCATCGGCGTGATGGTGGCCGCACTCGTCCTGGTGATCACGCTCGGCTCGCTGGTGGCCGCCGGGCTGCCGCTGGTGACCGCGCTGACCGCCGTCGCGATCGGGGTGGGCGGCACCTTCCTGTTCTCGCACCTGGTGAACATGCAGTCGATGACGGCCGTGCTGGCGTTGATGCTCGGCCTCGCCGTCGGGATCGACTACGCCATGTTCATCGTCAACCGGCAGCGCCGCCTCATCCTCGACCGCGGCCTGTCGGCGGCCGACGCCGCGGCGCGGGCCATCGGCACCGCGGGCAGCGCAGTGGTCTTCGCGGGCACCACGGTCGTCATCGCGCTGGTGGCGCTGACCGTGGTCGGCATCTCGCTGCTGACGCCGATGGCGCTGGCCGCCGCGGCGACGGTGGTGGTCGCCGTGGCCTCCGCGATCACGCTGCTGCCTGCGCTGCTCGGCCTGGTCGGCGAGCGGATCTGCTCGGCGAAGGCCCGCGACGAGGCCGCCGCGTCCGACAGCGACACCGGAAGCCACCGGTTCGCCTCGGCGTGGGTGGGAGCGGTGCTGCGGCACCGTGTGCCAGTCGCGATCGCCGGCGTCGTCGTCACCGGCCTGCTCGCGGTGCCCGCACTCAACATGTCACTCGGGCTGCCCGACGGTGGCAGCTACAACGAGGGCACCCCGCAGCGGGCGAGCTACGACCTGGTCGGCGAGCACTACGGCGCGGGCTTCAACGGGCCCCTGGTGGTGATCGCCGAACCGGCCGCGAGCGGGGCGCTCACCACGGCCGACCTCGTCGACACCTACAACGACCTGCGCCGGATGCCCGGCGTGGAGTCGGTGAGCCTGGGCACCGTCAGCGACACCGCCGACACCGCCGTGTTCTCGGTGGTGCCCACCGCGGGACCGACGGACGACGCGACCGCCCAGCTGGTGCGCGACATCCGGGCGCACGCCGGACCGCTGTCGGAACTGCGCGACGTCGACCTCGGCGTCACCGGTGTGACCGCGATGGGCATCGACACCACCGACCGGCTGGCCGAGGCGATCCCGCTGTACATCGCCGTCGTCGTCGGCCTGTCCCTGCTGGTGCTACTGGTGGTGTTCCGCTCGATCGCGGTGCCCGTGAAGGCGACGGTGGGCTTCCTGCTCAGCGTGATCGCGACGTTCGGCGCCACCACCGCGCTGTTCCAGTGGGGCTGGTTCCAGCAGCTCATCGGGCTGAGCGCCACCGGGCCGATCCTGAGCCTGCTGCCGATCATCGTCATCGGCGTGTTGTACGGCCTGGCAATGGATTACGAGGTGTTCCTGGTCTCGTCGATGAAGGAGGCCCACGTGCACGGCCACCGCGGCGACGATGCGGTCACCCACGGGTTCGCCCAGGCCAGCCGGGTGGTCGCGGCGGCCGCGGTGATCATGATGGCGGTGTTCGCGGGCTTCGTGTTCAACGCCGACCCGATGATCAAGCAGATGGGCTTCGCGCTGGCGTTCGGTGTGCTGATCGACGCCTTCGTGGTGCGGATGACCGTGGTGCCCGCGGTGATGTCGATGCTGGGCGACCGCGCCTGGTGGCTGCCTCGGCGGCTGGCCGGTTTCCTGCCCGACCTCGACATCGAGGGCGACAAGCTGAACCGCCGCCTGGCCCGCAACGCAGGTGAGGACGCGCCGGTCCGGGTGTAGCCGGTCGAATGTGCGGCGTGTCGTCGAGTGTTCGGCAGAATGTCGACGACACGCCGCACGGACGGCGCAGGAGGAGGCTCGCGATGCGTCGGATACTCGCCGCTTTGGCCGCTCTGACGATCACCATCGCCGGCGCCCCGTCGGCGGTTGCGGGCGGCCCGACGGCGGGCACCGCGACGATCACGCTGACGTTCATCCGGCACGCCCAGTCCGAGGGCAACGCCTCCGGTCTGATCGACACGTCGACGCCGGGCCCGGGCCTGACCGCACTCGGCCGCGAGCAGGCGGCGGCCACGGCGGCGCATCTGAGCGGCAACGACTACGACGCCGTCTTCGCCTCGACGATGGTCCGCACGCAGCAGACGGCCCAACCCATGTCGGCGGCGCTCGGCGAAGCCATCACGGTGCTGCCCGGTCTGCGTGAGGTGGAGGCGGGGAAGTACGAGGGCTTACCCGAGGCCGATGCGGCGGACTACTTCTCGGCGCCGCAGCGCTGGCTGGCCGGCGACCGGTCGGCCCGCATCCCCGGATCGATGGACGGCAACGAGTTCGACGCCCGCTTCGACGACGCGGTGCGCCAGATCCACGACAGCGGCGCCCGGCATCCCGTCGCGTTCTCGCACGGGGCGGCGATCATGTTGTGGGTGATGATGAACGTCGACGACCCGGACCCGTCGCTGTTGCGCAGCGAGCCGCTGCAGAACACCGGCCGGGTGGTGCTCACCGGCAGCCCGCAGCAGGGCTGGACGCTCACGGAATGGCAGGGCGCACCGGCCTGACCGCCGAGTGACCCACGCCACACCCCGTGCGGTTGCTGGTCCGCCCCACGTCATCTTCTCCGTCGGCCACCTGCGCGTTAGGGTTGGCCCAAGCATCCGACGATCGGGAGCACACATGAAGATCCGGCTGTTGCCATACGTCAACCTCGAGGTGGACGACCGCCTGCGCCAGGGGATCCGCCGGCGCGGCGAGCGACTGCGGCTGAACGTGCGGGCATACCTGCTCAGCGCCGCCGACGACGTCGACACCGCGGGCGACCGGGTCCGCGGCCTCTGCGACAAGGCGGTGACCCGCGTCGACTCGGTGGTGGCCGGCGTCAACGACCGGATCGCGCCGTCGGCGCCCCGGCCGCATCTGCGCCCGGTCGCCGATCGCGAAGCCAGCTGATACCCGCCGCGCTGCCCGCCACCTTCCGCGCGGACTGACCCCCGCGCCCGCGGAGCCCCAGCGCCGCACTCCGCCTACGGTGGTGGGTGCTGCCCGCCGACGGCGGCAGGACCGGAAGGGGTGCGCGGCTTGGTGGGCCATGGTTTGGCGGTGCTCTTCGCACTGCTCGCAGCGGTGTTCATGGCGGTCGGGATCGTCGTGCGGCAGCGCGCCACGATGGACGTGCCACCGGAGAAGGGCGTCAGCACCCTGATGTTGATGACGCTGGTGCGTCGCCCGCTGTGGTGGGCGGGCACCGGATCCGCCGTCGCCGGGTTCGTGTTCCAGGCGCTGGCACTCGGCTACGGATCGCTGATCCTGGTGCAACCGATCCTCGTGTCCGCCCTGCTGTTCGCGCTTCCGCTGAGTGCACGCCTGGCCGGCCGGCGGGTCAGCCGCGCCGAATGGCTGTGGGCGGTGCTGCTGACCGCCGCGCTGACGGTGTTCGTGGCGCTGGCCAAGGCCAAGGCGGGCGACTACGACATCTCGGTCCCGGTGACCGTGGGGGTGGCGGTGGTGTGCGGCGCGGCGGTGCTGGGTTGCATCGCCATCGCGGTCCGCGCCGTCGACTGGCGGCGCGCGGTGCTGCTGGCCGTCGCGGTCGGGGTGCTCTTCGGTGTGGTGGCGGTGCTCACCAAGATCGTCATGCACAACATCACCGAGGGCCGGGTGGAGGCGGTGGTGACCACGCCCGCGCTGTACCTCGTCGTCCTGCTCGGTGTGGGCGCGACGCTGTTGCAGCAGTCGGCCTTCCACGCGGGCTCGCTTCAGACCTCGGTGCCGACGATGCTCGTGCTCGAACCAGCGGTCGCCGTCGTGCTGGGCTCGGTGCTGCTCGGCGAACACCTGTCGATCACCGGATGGGAGCCCGTCGCCCTGATCGTCGCGATCGCCGCGATGGTGGCGGCGACCATCGCCCTCGGCCGCGAGGAAGGCGCCTACGAAGCCGAACTCGAGGCCGTGGTGCGCCAGCCGTAGCGGGTCCGTTACGGGTTGATCGTGTTCTCGCCGATCTGGCGTCCCCACACGTACTCGATGGCGATGGGCTGGCCGAGTTCGATGTGGTTGTACGGGGCGAGTGAGGCGCCGGTGTCCATCACCAGGTACGGCGCGGGGAACAGGTCGCGGGTGACCTTCTGCCAGCAGCCCGGACGGCCCTCGGGGCCGCCCTTGGCGTTCACCCGCGGCAGGTTGTCGGGGTACACCCACGGGTTGGCCGCGCCGACGAGCGTGTTGTGCAGGTTCACCGAATAGCCGTTGCCGCCGTTGAACTCGGTGAACTTGGGCTCGTTGTCGTGCCAGTTGCGGATGGTGCAGTACAGCGCGGGGCTGTACTCGTCGAGCGTCGCCGAGGTGCGGATCAGGTCCTCGGACCCGCGGACCAGGTACGGGCCGCCGCGCTCGAGCACGTCGCCGCCGGTGTTGCCGAACCCGACCGCGGCGATCAGCGCCGCATCGAGGTTGCCGCGCTCCTGGTTCAGGGTGCGCGCGGTGGTCACCGCGTTCTCCAGCCCGTCGAACAGGTCGGGCGCCGCGTCGGCGTACACCTCACCGAGGTCGGCCAACCCCTGGACGTCGCGGCGGAGCTGGGGCATCTGCGGGTTCACGTCGGCGAGGATCTCGTTGCCGTTGACCACCGACTCACCGAACCGGTCACCGAGGCCGTCGAGCGCCTCGGCCGCCGCGGTCAGCGTCTGGTTCAGCTTGATCGGGTCGACCTGCTGGGCGACCTCGACCACGGTCTCGAACAGCGTGTTGAACTCGGTGGTCACGCCGGTCACGTCGACCACCTCGGCCGGGTTCAACCGCTGCGGCACCGGGTTCTCCGGCGTCGAGAACGACACGAACTTGTTGCCGAACACCGTGGAGGCCTTGATGTCGACGTCCACGTTGGCCGGGATGAGCGACATGTACTCCGGATCGATGTCGAGCAGCAGCCTGGCCCGCGGTTCGTTGCCGACGCTCTCCGGCTCGACCTCGGCCACCCGCCCGATCTGCACGCCGTTGTAGGTGACCTTGGAACCCGGGTCGGTGTTGAGGCCGGCGCGGTCGGCCATCACGGTGAGGCGCGTCACCGGGGTGAACGACCCGCGGAACTGCAGCCAGACCAAGACCAGGACCACCACCATGATCAGAATGGTGATGACGCTCGCCGTCTTCACGGGCGGATCCCAGCGCCAGTGCCGGAACCGTTTTTGCAGGCCGGTATCCACAGGTGCTTCCTCCCCGGATGGTCGTCACCTCGGCCGTCAGCATATAAGTTAATGACGATTCCGACAGTTAAAGTGACCTAACTTTTTCAACCCTCGTCCGTCTGCCGCAAGCCAGTGCGGCACACATCACGCAGCGCCGCCACTGCGACGCAGGTCACTCGTCCGCGGCGGCGGCTCAATGCATAGAGTGGCTAACGAGAGCCACGCCGAGAGGACACCCGATGCTGACGCCACTACCGGCCGACGAGTGGGACGACGACACCGACCGCGCCCTGGACGGCACCGTGTCGCCGGAGCGGCGCAACCCCACCGACGCCGGGAACGCACTGGCGACGCTCGTGCGCCACCCGGAACTGGCGGGCAAGTTCCTGCCGTTCAACACCTACCTGATGGAGGGTTCGTCGCTGCCGGCGCGCGAGCGGGAACTGGCGATCCTGCGGGTCGCCCACCGCCACGGGTGCCGCTACGAGTGGGTGCACCACGTCGCGATCGGCAAGCAGGCCGGCCTCACCGACGCCGACGTCGAGGCCGCCCGCACCGGAGAGGCCTCCGGCGCGTTCGACCGCGCCGTGCTGGCGGCGGTCGACGAACTCCACGACGGATCGCGGATCACCCCGGGCACCTGGGAGGCGCTGGGGGAGCACCTCGACGACCGGCAGCGGATGGACCTGCTGTTCACCGCGGGCGGATACGGGGTGCTGGCGACCGCGCTGAACACCTTCGGCGTCGAACCGGAGGAGTGGGCGGGCAAGCCGGAGCACTACCAGGCCTCCGCTTGAGACCAGCACCGCCTGAGTCAGGGCCGCCCGATCAGCACGCCGCGCGCGCCTTGGCGGCCGCCGACTCCGGCATCGGCTCGTACCTCGTGAAACGACGGGTGAACGAACCGGCGCCGTGGGACAGCGACCGCAGGTCGATCGCGTAGCGGGTCAGCTCGATCTGGGGCACATCCGCCTTCACCAGCGTGCGGTCCCCGCCCACGGTCTCGGTTCCCAGCACCCGGCCGCGACGTGCCGACAGGTCACTCATCACCGCGCCCACCAGATCGTCGGGGACCAGCACCGACACCTCGTCGACCGGTTCGAGCGCGGCGATGCTCGTCGCCGATGCCGCATCGCGCAACGCCAGCGCGCCGGCCGTCTGGAACGCGAAGTCCGACGAGTCGACGCTGTGGGCCTTGCCGTCGACCAGCGTCACCCTGATGTCGACGACCGGGTATCCGGCTGCGCCGTTGCCGGTGAGGCCCTTGGCCATCTGCGCCCGGACACCCTTCTCCACGCTGGGAATGAACTGACGCGGCACCGCGCCGCCGACGACCCGGTCGACGAACTCGAACCCCGAACCGGCGGGCAGCGGCTCGACCTGGATGTCGCACACCGCGTACTGACCGTGGCCGCCGGACTGTTTGACGTGCCTGCCGTGGCCTTTCGCCGCGGCGCCGAACGTCTCGCGCAGCGGCACCCGCAGTTCCACGACGTCGACGGTGACGCCGTAGCGGCGGGCCAGCGCATCGAGAACGACGTGGGAGTGCGCTTCGCCCATGCACCACAGCACCAGCTGGTGCGTCTCGGGGTTCTGCTCGACGCGCAGGGTGGGGTCCTCGGCGGACAACCGGGCCAGGCCGACCGCCAGCTTGTCCTCGTCGGTCCTGGCGCGGGGCGCCACCGCGATGGGCAGCAGCGGCTCGGGCATCGTCCACGGCTTGAGCACCAGCGGAGTGTCCTTGCCGGACAACGTGTCTCCGGTCTCGGCGTGGCTGAGACGGCCGATCGCGCAGATGTCGCCCGCGATCACCGACGGGGCGGGGCGCTGTTGGCGGCCGAGTGGAAAGGACAGCGCGCAGACACGATCGTCGTCGTCGTGGTCCGCGGGTCCGGCGCCGAAGAAGGACGAGAAATGGCCCGACACGTGCACCGTCATGTCGGGCCTGATCGTCCCGGAGAACACCCGGGCCAGGCTGACCCTGCCGACGTAGGGATCCGACGTCGTCTTCACCACCTCGGCGAGCAGCGGGCCGTCCGGGTCGCAGCACAGCCCGGCGCGGTCGGCGCCCTGCGGCGTGAACACCTCCGGCATCAGGTGTTCCGGCGGCGACGGGAAGCCGCGCGCGACGACGTCGAGCAGTTCCCGGGTGCCGGTGCCGGTGGTGCTGCACACCGGGATCACCGGGAAGAACGACGCACGGGCGACGGCTTTCTCGAGGTCCTCGATCAGCACCGACTCGTCGATGTCCTCGCCGCCGAGGTAGCGCTCCATCAGCGTCTCGTCCTCGGACTCCTCGATGATGCCCTCGATCAGGCCGCCGCGCAGCTCCCCGACCCGGTCGTCGTCGGCGGGAGTGCGGGCGAGCAACCCGACCAGCCCGTCGCCGGCAGGCAGGTACAGCGGGAGAACCCTGTCGCCGAACGCATCCTGCGCGGCGGCCAGCGCGCCGGAGTAGCTGGCCCTGGCGTGGTCGAGCTTGGTGATCACCACCGCCCTCGGCATGCCCACCGCGCTGCACTCCAGCCACAGCGACCGCGTCGGCTCGTCGACACCCTCGTTCGCCGGGATCACGAACAGCGCGCAGTCCGCGGCCCGCAGGCCGGCGCGCAGTTCACCGACGAAGTCGGCGTACCCCGGGGTGTCGATCAGGTTGATCTTGACGTCGCGGTGCCGCAGCGACGCCAGTGCCAGGCCGACCGACCGCTGCTGGGCGATCTCCGCCTCGTCGCTGTCGCACACGGTGGTGCCCTCGGTCACCGAGCCGGCGCGGTTGAGCACACCGCCGGCCACCAGCAGTGCCTCGACGAGCGTCGTCTTGCCCGCACCGGAGGGGCCGACGAGGGCGACGTTGCGGATGGCCGCGGGCCGGTCCGCGGTGACGACGGCGGAGGCGCCGCCGTGGGAGGTTGTCGTCCTGTCGGCCATGACGATCCCTTCGCCCGGGCCGCGTCGCCCGGTGCACCGTCAAGAATTCTCCGATGGGAACGGCAGCACAAGGGTGGCCGGTGCACGTCCTCGAATGTGAGCAGTTCCGGACACCACCCGCCGTCTCCGGTGAAAGGGCAGCCCAGCGGCCGTACGGCGACAGCGATGACCGACGCCGAACGCGAGTTGTGCTGTCAGGAAACGCGATTGAAGCTTGACACATGGATCACCGCGACTACGCCCGCTTCCTGCCCGCCGGATTCCGTCCCGAACCGATGACCGCGCCGACCCCGACGTGGTGGCCGTGGCGGGGCCGCACCGTGCACATCGCGCGGGCCGCCGCCCCCGGCGCCGCGGTCCGGGTGCTGGTGATCCACGGCGGCGGGGGCTGGTCGGGGGCGCTGTGGCCGCTG
>NZ_JAUMSQ010000118.1:0-4475 GCF_030519285.1 Mycolicibacterium arseniciresistens | reverse complement strand
GCTGGCGGGCTGCCGCGGCGAGGTGCCGCTGGGCACGCTGATCGAGCTGCTGGCCGCGTTCCACGGCGTCGAGGCCGATGCACTCGCGGCGGCCGCGCTGCCGGTGGTGCGGGAGGCGGTCGGCCGCGGAATCCTCTACGAGGCGCACTGAGAGATCGCGGGGGCGAAATCAGCGAAAACTGACGTAGTGGACGGGCTGTCGCCGGCCGGGCGTCGGTGTGATGCTCTTCACATGACCGATCTCGCTTCGCGGCCCGACGTCGCCGTCATCGACGTACGCAACCCGGCCAACGGCCGAACCGTCGGCACGGTGCCGATCCACTCCGCCGAGACCGTCGCCGCCCGGGCGCGCGAGCTGCGCGCGGCGCAACCCGAGTGGGAGGCGATGGGCCCGCGCGGGCGCAAACGCTGGCTGCTCGCATTCCAGGAGTGGGTTCTCGACAACGCCGAGCGACTCGCCGACGTGCTGCAGTCCGAAACCGGGAAGACCCGTGCGGACGCGAGCGCCGAACCGACGTGTGTGGCCGACTCGCTGAACTACTGGGGCGGGCACGCCGAGCGGTTCCTCGCCGACGAGCGGCCTGCGTCGCTGAACCCGTTGACCATCACCAAGAAGCTCACGACGGTGTACCGCCCGTATCCGGTCGTCGGCGTGATCACGCCGTGGAACTTCCCGTTCGTGATGCCCGGGATGGACGTGATACCCGCGCTGGCCGCAGGGGCCGCCGTGCTGCTCAAGCCGTCGGAGGTGACGCCGCTGTCGGCCGTCGAGTTCGCCCGCGGCTGGGCCGAGGTCGGTGCGCCGCCGGTGCTCGCCGTGTGCACCGGACGCGGCGAGACCGGCGCCGCGCTGATCGACAACGTCGACTATCTGCAGTTCACCGGTTCGACCGCGACCGGACGCAAGGTCGCCGTCGCGTGTGCCGAGCGCCTGCTGCCCTTCAGCCTCGAGCTCGGCGGTAAGGACCCCGCCGTGGTGCTGGCCGACGCGGACCTCGATCGGGCGGCCAACGGCATCGCCTGGGGCGGCCTGTTCAACGCCGGGCAGGTGTGCGTCTCGGTCGAGCGCGTCTACGTCGAGGCACCGGTGTACGACGCCTTCGTCTCCCGGCTCGCGCAGACGGTGAGCGGCCTGCGTCAGGGTGAGGACGACCGCGGATACCGCTTCGATGTGGGCGCACTGGCCACCGCGGCGCAGCGCGACATCGTGGCGCGCCACGTCGACTCCGCGGTGGCCGCGGGCGCGCGGGTGCTGACCGGCGGCAAGCCGACCGGTGTCGGCACCTTCTTCGAGCCGACCGTGCTGGTGGACGTCGACCATTCGATGGCGTGCATGACCGAGGAGACGTTCGGACCGACCCTGCCGGTGATGAAGGTCGCCGACGAGGACGAGGCCGTCCGGCTGGCCAACGACTCGCCCTACGGGCTTTCGGCGACGGTGTGGACCGCCGACCTCGAGCGCGGTGAACGCATCGCCCGCCGCCTCGACGCCGGAGCGGTCAACATCAACGACGCGATGTCCAACGTCTTCTCCTATGCGGTGCCGATGGGCGGATGGAAGAACTCCGGCGTCGGCGCCCGCTACGGCGGCGCTGCCGGTGTGCTCAAATACTGCCGGCCACAGGCGATCACGACGCCGCGCATGCCGACGCCGAAGAAAGAGCTGATCTGGTATCCGGTTTCGCGGCGACGGAGCCGGTTCGCCTTCGGCATGGTCCGCGCCGCAGCCGCCCGCGGCAGGCGCCGGCTCGGCTGAGCGGCGGTCACCCCCGCCGCAGGGCGCTCACCACGACGTAGGGCGAGGTGAACGTCACCGTGCCCGAGGAGTCCACGTGCCCGCGCAGGGCGGCCTCGAACGCGGCGCCCAGCCGCTCGCGCTGCGCGTCGTCGACCCGACGGAACGTCTCGACGTGCATCGGGGACTCCTCGCGCAGGAAATGCATTGCCGCGTCCAGGGATTCGAACTCCCAGGTGTGCCGTGCCCGCCGGATTTCGACGGCGTCACAGCCGGGTGCGAGGCGGTCGGCGATGGTTTCCTCGTCGCCCCACTGGTCGGGCGAGAACCCCGACCGCTCGGGCGGGCCGAGCACCTCGACCACCGGGTCGAACAGCGGGTTGTGCGTGTCGCGCACCCACGACGAGAACGCGAACACGCCGCCGCCGCGGAGCAGCCGGTTCACCTCGGCGACCTGGCGGTCGGGGTCGACGAAGATGATGCCCATGTTGGACACCACCGCGTCGAACGACGCGGCGGGCAGTCCCGTGTCGGACGCGTCGCCGGTCCGCCAGTCCACCGCACCGTCGGTGTCGTGCCGTGCGGCGATGGCGACGAGGTCCGGCGTGATGTCCACACCGGTCACCTGCGCGCCGCGGGCGGCGGCCGTCAACGCCGCGTTGCCGGTGCCGCAGGCGAGGTCCAGCAGCGCCGTCCCGGCCAGCGGGCGTCGCCCGTCGACGGCGTCCACCACCTCCCCGGCGATGTGCGCGATGCGCTGGGCAACGGCTTCGTAGCGGCCGGCTGACCACATCGTCGGCGAAGACATCGCACCAGCGTGCCACGATGACTGGGTGGACAGTGGTGCCGCTCGCCGGCCCGCACGAGCAGAAGGTGCCATGTGACCTTCCCGGTGACGGCGCCGGTGTTGCCGCGCCCGGTGTTCTTCGACCAGTTCTGGTCGGAGCTCACGTTCGTGCACTGGCCGGTCGACCCCGGCTCCGTCGCCCATCTCTACCCCGCCGGCACCCGCCCCGACGTGTTCGGCGACGGCCTCACCTACGTGGGGCTGGTGCCGTTCGTCATGCGTCACACCCGGTTCGGCACCACGGTGCCACTGCCGTACTTCGGGTCGTTCGCCGAGACCAACGTCCGGCTGTACTCGGTCGACGGGGCGGGCCGCCACGGCGTGCTGTTCCGGTCGCTGGAGACGCAGCGCGCCGCGGTGGTGCCGGTGACGCGGATCGGACTCGGAGTGCCCTACACGTGGGCGAAGATGCGGGTCGCCCGGTCCGGCCGTCGGGTGTCGTACTCGAGCGTGCGCCGGTGGCCTCGCCGTGGACTGCGCAGCGCACTGACGGTCGACATCGGCGACCGTGTCGAGCCGACGCCGCTCGAGGTCTGGCTGACCGCACGCTGGGGTGCGCACACCCGCAGAGCGGGCCGGACATGGTGGTTCCCGAACGAGCACGTCACCTGGCCGCTGCACGCGGCGGACGTCGTCGCACTCGACGACGACCTGGTGTCCGCCGCGGGCGTCACGACGGCGGGTGAGCCGCTGCGTGCGCTGTACTCGGCGGGAGTGCACGCCCGCTTCGGGCGGCCGAGCCGGGTGACCCAGGTGGGGTCCTAGGGCGCCGAGTACCCGGGTGGGTTGGGGGTGTCCACCCACAGGTCGACGCCCAGGTCGGAGCCGGGCACGCAGTCGTAGACCGACAGGTCGGTGACCCCGGAGTCGAGCAGCACGTCCTCGCACAGCAGGCTCTGGCCGGTGAACTCCCGCGCCGGCCTGGTCACGATCGCGTACGCCGCGTCGGAGTAGACCTCGGGTTTGCGTGCCCTGGCCATCGCCTCGTCGCCGCCGAGCAGGTTCTGCACCGCGGCCGTGGCCACCATCGTGCGCGGCCACAGGGTGTTCGACGCGATGCCCTCGTCGCGCAGCTCCTCGGCGATCCCCAACGCGCACAACGTCATCCCGAACTTCGCCATCATGTACGCGGTCGGGGTGAGCCACTGCTGTTCGAGCCTGATCGGCGGTGACAGCGTCAGGATGTGCGGGTTCTCCCTGCCCTTCATGTGCGGGATGCAGGCCTGGGACACCGCGTAGGTGCCGCGCACCTGGATGCCGTTCATCAGGTCGAACCGCTTGAGCGGCACCTCCTCGACCGAGCCGAGGTTGATCGCCGAGGCGTTGTTGACGCAGATGTCGATGCCGCCGAACCGTTCGACGGCCTGGGCCACCGCCGCGGTCACCGAGTCGCCGTCACGGATGTCGCCGACGATCGGCAGCGCCTGCCCGCCGGCCTTCTCGATCTCCTCGGCCGCGGTGTACACCGTGCCCTCGAGCTTGGGGTGGGGTTCGGCGGTCTTGGCGATCAGCGCGACGTTCGCGCCGTCGGCGGCGGCGCGCTTGGCGATCGCCAGGCCGATGCCGCGGCTGGCGCCGGAGATGAACATGGTCTTCCCGGAGAGGGGCTTGGCTACCATGGGGTCACCATATGCCCGGCGTCAGGCCGTGATGTCGGCGGTGACCGCATCGGTGAGCCGCACCAGATCGGCAGGCGCCACCGCGACGTCCCAGCCGCGCTTTCCCGCACTGCACAGCACCCGGTCCCAGCGCAGCGCCGAGGCGTCGACGACCGTCGGCAACGGCCTGCGCTGCCCGAAGGGCGAGATGCCACCGAGCACGTAACCGGTCGACCGTTCGGCCGCGGCACGTTCGGCCATCGCCACCTTCGGGACGCCGAGCGCCGCGGCCGCC
>NZ_JAUMSQ010000117.1:0-20836 GCF_030519285.1 Mycolicibacterium arseniciresistens | reverse complement strand
CCGAAGGGCGAGATGCCACCGAGCACGTAACCGGTCGACCGTTCGGCCGCGGCACGTTCGGCCATCGCCACCTTCGGGACGCCGAGCGCCGCGGCCGCCGCCTTGAGCGAGAGCTTCGCCGGCACCGGCAGCACCGCGACCGCCAGGCCGGCGGGCGCCGCCACGATCAGCGTCTTGAACACCTGGGCGGGTTCCACGCCCGTGCCCGAGGCCAGCGCCGCCACCGCCTCCTCGCCGAAGGACTCGGCGCGGGCGTCGTGGGCGTAGCGCAACACCTCGTGCGGCACGCCCGCGGCGAGCAGCGCCGCGATCGCCGGGGTCGCCGCTCGTGCCACCGGCTCAGGGTAGTGCCGGCGATCGGGGAACAAGTCGCCGCGGGTCTGCTGTTATTGACTGCAGTTCCGGCTGCTGATGCAGCGGTCGGCCACCTGTCGGGAGCAGCCACTAGGATCGGGAAGAAGGGGACCTACGGTGCCAACGGTTTGCCTGGAACGTCCGGTGGATCTGCCGGGCTTGTTCGGCGGCGCCGCGACAGAAGGGACGGTGTCGACCCTGATGACCGACGTCGACGGCTCAGCGCCCGAGAGATCCACCGAAACCGATGCCGAGCTGACCGCCCGGTTCGAGAGGGACGCGATCCCGCTGCTCGACCAGCTCTACGGCGGTGCGCTGCGGATGACCCGCAATCCCGCCGACGCCGAGGACCTGCTGCAGGAGACGATGGTCAAGGCGTATTCCGGCTTCCGGTCCTTCCGTGAGGGCACCAACCTCAAGGCGTGGCTGTACCGCATCCTGACCAACACCTACATCAACAGCTACCGCAAGAAGCAGCGTCAGCCGGCGGAGTACCCGACCGAGGAGATCACCGACTGGCAGCTGGCGGCCAACGCCGAGCACTCGTCGACGGGGCTGCGGTCGGCCGAGGTGGAGGCGCTCGAGTCGCTACCGGACACCGAGATCAAGGCCGCGCTTCAGGCGTTGCCGGAGGACTTCCGGATGGCGGTGTACTACGCCGACGTCGAGGGATTCCCGTACAAGGAGATCGCCGAGATCATGGACACGCCGATCGGCACCGTGATGTCCCGGTTGCACCGGGGCCGCAAGCAACTGCGCGACCTGCTGGGCGACGTCGCCCGGGACCGCGGATTCATCCGGGCCGAGCAGGCGCCCGAGGAGGTGCCGTCATGAGTGATCAGCCACGCGACGAGGTCCGTGCGGACGAGCGGTGGACCCCGCCGGTCGGGCCCGTCGACCCCGAACACCCCGAATGTGCGGCGGTGATCGCCGAGGTGTGGACGCTGCTCGACGGTGAGTGCACCGCGGAGACCCGCGACAAGCTCCAGCACCACCTGCAGGAATGCCCCGCGTGCCTGCGCCACTACGGCGTGGAGGAGCGGGTGAAGCGGTTGATCGCCGCCAAGTGCAGCGGTGAGAAGGCGCCCGACCGGCTGCGCGAGCGGTTGCGGATCGAGATCAGCCGCACCACCATCATCCGCGGCGGCTGACCGGCCGCAGGCACCCCGACACGACGACGCCCGCCCGTCCACGCAGGACGAGCGGGCGTTGTCGACTTCTGGGGGCTAGCGCACTGATTTCGAGCCGGCGTTGGGTCGCTTCCCGTGATTCGCCTTCGAGTGCTTCCGGTCACGCTTCTTGCGGCCACGCTTGGCCATGGCAGTTCCTCCGTACGGTCTTCGGTATTTCCGGCCCGCGTCCCACGGGCGGCACCATGACATTGTCTCACGGCCCGGCGAATGCTCCGGCCACGCGGGGTTGTGGTTCGATAGAGGCGCTGAACCGAGAGTGAGTGGGGTGAAGATGGCCGAGGACGTTCGCGCCGAGATCGTGGCCAGTGTGCTCGAGGTCGTGGTCCACGAAGGTGATCAGATCGGCGAGGGCGACACCCTGGTGCTGCTGGAGTCGATGAAGATGGAGATCCCGGTGCTCGCCGAGGTCGCCGGAACGGTCACCAAGGTCAACGTCAGCGAAGGCGACGTCATCCAGGCCGGTCATCTCATCGCGGTCATCGGCTAGCCACACCCCGGTACTCGACCACCTCGACGTGATCCTCGATGTCCACCCTCGGTGACCTGCTCGCCGAGCACACCATGCTGCCCGGCAACGCCGTCGACCACCTGCACGCCCTGGTCGGCGAGTGGCAGCTGCTGGCGGACCTGTCCTTCGCCGACTACCTCATGTGGGTGGGCCGCGACGACGGCGTGCTGGTGTGCGTCGCGCAGGTGCGGCCCAACACCGCGCCCACGGTGCTGCTCGCCGACGCGGTGGGCACGCTCTCGGACGACCAGCGGCTTCCGGTGGTGCGCTCCGCATTCGACACCGGCGTCATCGTCACCGAAGACGAAGCGACGCAACAAAATTCACCGGGCCTGAACGTCGAGGCCGTTCCGGTGCGCTGGGACGGCAAGGTGGTCGCGGTGCTGACCCACCAGACTGCGCTGGCCGCCAGGCGCACGGCGAGCCCACTGGAGAGCGCGTACCTCGACTGCGCCGCCGACCTGCTGCACATGCTGTCCGAAGGCACCTTCCCCAATGTCGGTGACCTCGCGATGTCGCGCTCCAGCCCACGCGTCGGCGACGGATTCATCCGGCTGGACGGGGCGGGCACCGTGGTGTTCGCCAGCCCCAACGCGATCTCGGCGTATCACCGGATGGCGCTGACGTCGGAACTCGAGGGACACAACCTGGTGGCGGTCACCCGCCCGCTCATCTCGGACCCGTTCGAGGCCCAGGAACTCGCCGATCACGTCCGCGACTCGCTTGCGGGCGGCTCCAGCATGCGCATGGAGGTGGATGCGGGCGGGGCCGCGGTGCTGCTGCGCACCCTGCCGCTGGTGGCGCACGGTGAGGCCGTCGGCGCCGCGGTGCTGATCCGGGACGTCACCGAGGTCAAACGCCGCGATCGGGCGCTGCTGTCCAAGGATGCGACCATCCGGGAGATCCACCACCGCGTCAAGAACAACCTGCAGACGGTGGCGGCGCTGCTGCGGCTGCAGGCCAGGCGGACC
Source organism: Mycolicibacterium arseniciresistens (assembly GCF_030519285.1). Lineage (NCBI taxonomy): Bacteria > Bacillati > Actinomycetota > Actinomycetes > Mycobacteriales > Mycobacteriaceae > Mycobacterium > Mycolicibacterium arseniciresistens. Next base: position 17,810 of record NZ_JAUMSQ010000117.1, on the reverse strand, counting down.
AACAACGCCGAGGGCCGCGAGGCGCTGCTGGAGTCGGTGCGCCGGGTGTCGTCGATCGCCCTGGTGCACGACGCGTTGTCGATGTCGGTCGACGAGGAGGTCAACCTCGACGAGGTCGTCGACCGGATCCTGCCGATCATGAACGACGTGGCGACCGTGGACACCCCGATCCGCATCAACCGCGTCGGTGACCTCGGCGTGCTGGACGCGGACCGGGCAACCGCCCTGATCATGGTGATCACCGAACTGGTGCAGAACGCGATCGAGCACGCATTCGACGACGGCACCGCTCACGGCTGCGTGACGATCCGCGCCGAGCGGTCGGCGCGCTGGCTCGACGTGGTGGTGCACGACGACGGGCGCGGCCTGCCCGACGGCTTCAGCCTCGAGAAGTCCGACCGGCTGGGCCTGCAGATCGTGCGCACCCTGGTGTCGGCCGAACTGGACGGCTCACTCGGCATGCACGACGTCGCCACCGGAGGCACCGACGTGGTGCTGCGGGTGCCGCTGGGGCGCCGCACCCGGCTGCCGCAGTAACGCACGTCACATCCGGAAAACGAAATTCGCTCATCGAATTGACAGGAAAAGCCTGCGAAAAAAGTGACGGCCCCGACGTTGCCGTCGGGGCCGTCGCTCGCGCGGATCTGACTGTGGGTCAGACCCCGCTGCGGGCCTTGGTGCGGGCATTGCGCCGCTTGAGCGCGCGACGCTCGTCCTCGCTCATCCCGCCCCACACCCCGGCGTCCTGGCCGGAGTCCAACGCCCAGGTCAGGCAGTCGGTGGTGACGGGGCAGCGATTGCAGACCAGCTTCGCGTCAGCGATCTGAGCAAGCGCGGGACCGCTGTTTCCCACGGGGAAGAACAGCTCGGGATCCTCGTCGCGACAGACCGCCTTGTGGCGCCAATCCATAGTTCTAACTCCTCATCAGTCACTAGCTTGTATGCGCAGCAAAGCGCACGAGCTTTTCTTCGGCTGTTAACGCGTGCACACGAAATGTTTCTGCACTGTTGCATCCGATGTTTTCACAGGCTGAACAGATGTCAATAGAACTGCGTTAACACGTGTGCTATCTCACTCCGGCACCGCGTTAGCGGAGCGCTTACCCATGTGTACTACACTCAATCCATCTGCGCCCTGAATTCTTTGGGCGAGCGCCATAAGTCCTGGTCAGAGGGGTGTGACGGGCGGCGCAACCACAGCCAGGGCGTCGGGTACCGACGTGAACGTCATCGTTTCGCGCAGTCCGGCGTAATCTCCGTCGATCTGGCAGGCCACCGGGACGTCGGCGGTCACCCGCAACCACGCGAGGTCGTCGTCGCGCAGCAGGTGGCGTGCCTCGATGCGGGGCGTGCGCGACAGCATCCGACGCACCAGGCGCAGGTTCGCCCAGACGTTCATGCTGGTGATGGCGAAGACGCCGAGCCCGGTCTCGAACGAGGTGTCCGGGTTCGTCCACACCGGGCGGGTGTTGGCGTAGGTCCACGGACTGGAGTTCGACACGAACGCGAAGTGCACGCCCGACACCGGTTCGGCGTCGGGCAGGTGCAGTGTCAGCGTGGGCTCTTTGCGGGCGCTGGCCAGCATCTCGCGCACCGCGACGCGGATGTAGCGCGACGCGGTCACCGTCCGGCCCTTGGCCCGCTGCGCCTCGACGGCGGCCACGACGTCCCCGTCCACCCCCATGCCCGCGGTGAACACCGCCCAGCGTTCGCCGCAGTCCATCAACCCGATACGCCGCCAGCGGCCGTTGCGGCGGTAGTCGCCGAGCAGGTCGACGAGCTGGTTGGTGGCCTCGGTGGGGTCGGGGCTGATGCCGAGCGCCCGGGCGAAGACGTTGGCCGATCCGCCGGGCACCACGCCGACCGCGGGCGCCGGGACACCGGGGCCGCGTTCCGACAGCACGCCGTTGACCACCTCGTTCACCGTGCCGTCACCGCCGTGCACGATCAGCACGTCGACCTCGTCGCGGGCCGCGTCGCGGGCGATCTCGATCGCGTGGCCGCGGTGGTCGGTGTGCACGACGACCAGCTCGGCCCGACTCTCCACCGCGTGGGCGAGCAGGTCACGCGCCGCAGGGGTGGTCGACGTCGCATTGGGGTTGACGATCAGCACGGCGCGCACGAGGCCAAAGCCTAGCCAAGAGCGGCACGGCCGCGCCGCTGACACCGACCGGTCAGTGCAGCTGGACTCCCAACCGGTCGCCGAGGTCCGCCACGCTGATGCCGAACGTCTCGACCACCCGCACCGGGCGCTCCCCGGTGCGGTCGAGTTCGAAGATCGCCAGGTCGGTGTAGACCCGGTTCACGCAGCGCCGGCCGGTGAGGGGGTAGGCGCACGCCGGCACCAGCTTGGCGGCGCCGTCCTTGGTGAAGAGATTCATCATCACGAAGATCTGCTTGGCGCCGATGGCGAGATCCATCGCTCCGCCGACCGCCGGGATCGCGTCCGGCGCGCCGGTGTGCCAGTTCGCCAGGTCGCCGTGATGGCTGACCTGGTAGGCGCCCAGCACGCAGACGTCCAGATGGCCGCCGCGCATCATCGCGAACGAATCGGCGTGGTGGAAATAGGAGGCTCCCGGCGTCTCGGTGACCGGGATCTTGCCGGCGTTGGTCAGGTCGGGGTCGATGGCGTCACCCACCGCGACACCACCCATGCCCAGCATCCCGTTCTCGGTGTGCAGCACCACGCCGTCGGCCGGTGACAGGTGCTCGGCCACCCGGGTCGGCAGCCCGATCCCGAGGTTGACGTAGGACTCGGCGGGGATGTCGCGGGCGATCAGGGCGGCGATCTCGTCGCGGTCGAGGGGTTCGCGGTCGAGGCGCTCGACGGCGTCGCTGCGGATGGTCGTCACACCGCCACCTCCGAATCATGCTGGCTTGCAGAAAGATCGAGGATGCGGTCGACGAAGATGCCCGGGGTGACCACACATTCGGGATCCAGCTCGCCGGCGTCCACCACCCGGGCCACCTCGACGACGGTCATCTCGGCGGCGGTGGCCATCACGGGGCCGAAGTTGCGCGCGGTCTTGCGGTACACCAGGTTGCCGGCCCGGTCGCCGACATGGGCGGCGATGAGCGCGACGTCACCGCGGATCGGGTATTCCAGCACGTAGTCGCGACCGTCGATGGTGCGCGCCTCCTTGCCCTCGGTCAGTGGGGTCCCGACGCCGGTCGGGCAGAAGAACGCGCCGATCCCGGCGCCCGCGGCCCGGATGCGTTCGGCGAGATTGCCCTGCGGCACCACTTCGAGGTCGACCTCGCCGGCGCGGTACAGCCGGTCGAAGACGTAGGAGTCCGCCTGGCGGGGGAACGAGCAGATCACCTTGCGCACGCGGCCAGCCGCCAGCAGCGCGGCGAGGCCGGTGTCACCGTTGCCTGCGTTGTTGCTGACGATCGTCAGGTCGCCGGCGCCCTGGTCGATCAGCGCGTCGATCAACGTGGTCGGCATCCCGGCCATGCCGAAGCCGCCGACGAGCACCGTTGCCCCGTCGGCGATCCCGGCGACCGCCTGCTCGGCAGTGGTGTGGATCTGGGTGCGGCTCACGAGGGCTCCTCCTCGGTGTTTCGGGCGGGGTTGTCTCGGGTGGGGTTGTCTCGAACGGCCCTGTCTCGAACGGCGTCGTCCTCGCCGAGCACCCGTCCGGCGATGCGGAACGCGGTGTTCGCGTCGGGCACCCCGCAGTAGATGGCCGTCTGCAACAGCAGTTCCTTGATCTCGTCGACGCTCAGGCCGTTGCGCCGGGCCGCTCGAACGTGCATGGCCAGCTCCTCGTGGTGGCCGCGGGCCACGAGTGCGGTGAGCGTGATCAGCGAACGGCTCCGCCGGTCGAGGCCGGGGCGGGTCCAGATGCTGCCCCAGGCGTACTCGGTGATCAGCGTCTGGAAGTCGGCGCTGAACGGGGTCGTCTGCGCCTGCGCGCGGTCGACGTGGTCGTCACCGAGCACCTGCCGCCGGACCGCCATCCCGGCGTCATACCGGGTGATTTCGGCGCGCTCACCGTCGCCCAGCGACCGCGAGCGCGCCGAAATCACGTCGGGCCGGTGCCGGTGGACGTGTTCGACGACGAGTTCGGCGACCCGGTGCGGGGCCTCGGCCGGTGCGAGATGGCCGACGCCGGGCAGCACCACGAGCCGGCCGTCGGCGACGCCGTCGGCGATCCGTCGCAGATCCTGCGGCGGCGTCGGCACGTCGTCGCTGCCCGCGATCGCGAGTACCGGCGCTGCGATCTCCGCGAGTCGCGCGGTCACGTCGAAGGCGGCCAGTGCCTCGCACGCCAGCGCATACGATTCGGCGTCGGTGGCCCGCAGCGCGGTCAGCAGTGCCGCGCCGGCCTCGGGCGCACGGTCGAGGAAGCCGGGGGAGAACCAGCGTTGGGCCGCGACGTCGACGAGGGCATCGACTCCCGACGCGCGGACGATGGCGGCGCGCTCGCGCCACCCGGCGGGCGTGCCGATCACGGCGCCGGTGCAGATCAGTGTCGCCGAGTGCACCCGGTCAGGCGCGGCCAGCAGCAGCTGCAGGCCCACCGCGCCGCCGAGCGAGTCGCCGGCGTAGTGGAATCCGCCTGCCGCAGAGGCCTCGTCGGCCAGTGCCAGCACCGCCGCGGCGAGATCGTCGACGTCGAACGGGGACGCCGGCGGGCTGTGGCCGTGGCCGGGCAGATCCCAGGCCACCACCCGGAAGTGGCCGGTCAGGTGCGGCGCCGCGGGCCCCCACAGGGACTGCGCGGACGTGCCCAGTGACGGCCCGAGTAGCAGCAGGGGGCCTCCTGCCGGCCCGCCGAAGTCGGTCGCGACCAGACGCGGGCCGGTCATGACGGCTCCTCGAGGCGCCGCCGGGCCCGCGCCAGCACCGACTCGATCAGCAGGTCGGCCGCACCGGTGTACTGCGGGGCGGCCGGCCGGCCGGTCACCTCCGACATCGACCGCTGCTCCGCCGATACATCCTCGGCTGCAGCCAGATTCGTGGCGGCGCGATCGGTGTCGACCTGCAGCCCGGTCAGCAGCGCCGTGGTCTGGCCTGCGGCGGCCGCGGTGCGCCGGCTGAGGGTGCGCAGCGTGCCCCATTCGGCGTGCCAGGCCCCGTCGGCCCGTTCGTCGACACTCGAGGCCGAGGCGACGTGCAGTCCGGCGGCCAGCGACGGCGCGTTCAGTGCGGCGCTGCGGATGAGCACCGACATCACCGGGTTGCGCTTGTGCGGCATCGTCGACGACCCGCCCGCCTGCCCTTCGGTGAACTCGCCGATCTCGGTCCTGCTGCCGGTCGCGACGTCGGCGGCGATGTGTCCCCAGGCGTCGCAACACGTCACCAGGGCGTCACCGATGCGGGTGACGATCGATCGGGTGGTGTGCCACGGCATGGCCGGTGCCAGGCCGAGCGCCTCGGCCATCGCGTTCGACAGGGCGAGGGCGGCGTCGTCCGATCCGGTGAGTTCGGTTGCCGCGGCCAGGGTGCCGACGGCGCCACCGGCCTGCACCGGAAGCGGGGGCAGACTGCCGACGGTGTCCGCGGCGTCGAGCACTCCGGTGAGCCAGTGCGCGGTCTTCATGCCGACCGTGCTGGGCAGCGCCGCCTGGGTGAGTGTGCGGGCGAGCATCGGCGCGCGGCGGTGTGCCTCGGTCAGGCGCACCAGTTGTGCCATCTGCAGGCACATCTCGTCGCTGACGGCCGCGAGTGTGGCACGCGCGCACAGCATCAGCGCGGTGTCCACGACGTCCTGACTGGTGAGTCCGCGGTGCAGCCACCGGGCGGTCTGATCCCCGGTGCGTTCACGCAGCATGGCGACCAGGCCGGTCACCGGATTGCCGTCGCGTTCGGCACCCTCGGCGAGGGTGCCGATGTCCGACGGCGAGATCACGTCGCCCAGGTCGGCCTTCGCGGCGGACGGCGCCACAGCGGTGTCGACGAGTGCCTCCAGCCACGCGTCTTCCACCGCGACCATGGCGGCCAGGAACGACCGGTCACTGAACAGTTCACCGGCGCGCCCGTCGCCGGGCGAGAGCAGATCACTCACGGCCGGTGCCCCGGGAAGCGGAGGAACACCGTCTCGTCCGCGCCGCCCTGCAGCAGGACGTCGAATCGCAACCCGGTCGCGTCGCGGCGGGCGACCAGCGTCTCCCGGCGGTCCTCGGGCAGCGACGCCAGCAGCCGGTCGGTGGCCAGCCCGGCACCGGGAACGTAGATCCTGGTGAACAATCGGTTGAGCAGTCCACGCGCGAACAGCGTGACGGCGAAGAACGCGGCGGTGTCCGGTTGCACTGCACCGGGTTCCACCGTGGTGAAGGAGTACCGGCCGTCGTCGTCGGTGCTCGCCCGGCCCCAGCCGGTGAAGGTCCAGCCGTCGCGGTGCAGCGAGCCGGTGGCCGACGGCAGCACTCCGTCGGCGCCGGCCTGCCAGATCTCGAGCAGCGCGTCCGGCACCGGCTCTCCTGCGCCGTCGGTCACCCGCCCGTGCAGCCGGATGGCCCCCGGTGTGCCCGGCCGCACCAACTCGTCACCGCCGGGGAACGGCAGCGCGTAGCCGAAGAACGGACCGATCGTCTGACCCGGTGTCGGTGCCATGGTCATCGGCTGCCGTTTCCTTCCACCGGCGTCTGCGCGGCGCCGGACAGGACGATGTCCCACCGGTAGCCGGTGGCCCATTCGTGGGTGGTCACGTCGTGGTCGTAGGCGGCGACCAGGCGGTCGCGCGCCTTCCGGTCGGTGATCGACTGGTAGATCGGGTCCAGCGCGAACAGCGGATCGCCGGGGAAGTACATCTGGGTGATCATGCGCTGAGTGAATTGTGTTCCGAACAAGGAGAAGTGGATGTGGGCGGGCCGCCACGCGTTGTGGTGGTTCCGCCACGGGTACGGGCCCGGCCTGATGGTGGTGAAGCGGTACCAGCCGTCGCCGTCGGTCAGGCAGCGGCCGACGCCGGTGAAGTTCGGATCCAGCGGCGCGGGGTGCTGGTCGCGCTGGTGCAGGTAGCGGCCCGCGGCGTTGGCCTGCCAGATCTCGACGAGCTGGTGGCGGACCGGTCTGCCGTCGCCGTCCACGACGCGCCCGGTGACCACCGCCCGCTCGCCGATCGGTTGCCCTGCGTGCTGGATCGTCAGATCCGCCTCCAGCGGATGCACGTCGCGATTCCCGAAGCACGGGCCGCTGAGCTCGACCGCCTCCGGGTCGACGGCGTGCAGAGACGCCAGGGGATGGCGCAGCCTGCTGCTGCGGTAGGGCGGGTAGGTCAGCCTGGGCTGGAATTCCTCCACACCCGCGCCGCGGTATTCGTCGGCGATCGAGGCGATCTCGGCGCTGATCTCGTGCTGGCTGCGCAGTGCGCTGTCCGGCGCGAGGTCGCCGACGGCGATGGCGTTCTCCACGAGTCCCTCCCGGTGCTCAGCCGTTGACCAGCGTCTTGGGCGAATCGGGCATCCCGAGCAATTCGGTCGGGACGCTCTTCGTCTCTTTCGCGGTCATCGCCGACAGCGCGGCGATCAGGCAGACGATTGCCGTGAAGATGCTGATGACCACCCAGCCGCCTTCGCGGACACCACCGAGCGCGGTGACGATGGTCGGGGCGAATCCTGCCAGCAGGAAACCGATCTGGGTGCCGATCGCCATGCCGGAGAAACGGACCTGGGTGCTGAACATCTCGCCGTAGAACGACGGCCACACGGCGTTGGCGGCGGCGTACCCGAACGAGAACGTGGCCACCGCGAGGGCGAAGGTCAGCAGCGTGTTGTCGTTGCTCATCGACAGCATGTAGAAGGGCATCAGGGCCGCCGACGACAAGGCGCCGTAGATGAAGACCGGCTTGCGGCCGATCCGGTCGGCGAGCATGCCGAACAGCGGTTGGGTGAACAGCGCGACGACGTTGGCGACGACGACCAGCCACAGCGTGATACCGGCGTCGAGGCCCACCTTCTTGCCGTAGGCGATCGCCAGGGTCCCGAACACCGTTGACACGGCGGCGATGAAGGCGCAGAAGATGACCCGCAGTACGTCCCTCCAGTGGTTCTGCAGCAGCGGCTTCAGCGGCATCCGGGCGATGGCGCCGGTGGCCTTGGCTTCGTCGAATTCCGGAGTCTCGTGCAGCCGGCGGCGGATGAAGTAGGCCACCACGACGACGATCGCGCTGAGCCAGAACGGAACCCGCCAGCCCCACGACATCTCGGCGTCGTCGGGCAGGGAGACGAAGGGCAGCATCACGAGTTGGGCGAGGATGAGGCCGCCCTGGGTTCCGGTCAGCGTCCAGGACGTGAAAAACGCGCGCCGGTTGTCGGGGGAGTGTTCCAGTGTCAGCGAGCTGGCGCCGGCCTGTTCACCGGCCGCGGAGAAGCCCTGGAGCAACCGGCACAGCACGAGCAACCCTGGTGCGACCCAGCCGACCGTGGCGAAGGTGGGCAGGCAGCCGATCGCGAAGGTGGACACCCCCATCAGCACCAGGGTGAACATCAGCACGTTGCGTCGGCCGAGGCGGTCGCCGAAGTGGCCGAGGACGAAGGCGCCGACCGGCCGTGCGACGTAGGCGACGCCGAAGGTCGCGAACGACAGCACCAGGGCGGCGTCGTCGCCGGAGGGGAAGAACACCTTCGGGAAGATCAGCGCGGCGGCGGTGCCGAAGACGAAGAAGTCGTAGTACTCGACGGCGCTGCCCATGAAGCTGGCGACGGCGGCGCGGCCGGGTGTTCGTCGCGGTGCATCGGCTCCGCCGCTGTCGGATTCGGTGATTGTCGTGCGGCTCATGACTTCTCCTGTTCGGTCGGGCGGTGGATGGTCAGCCGACGAGGCTGCGGAAGTGCCGGGACATGCGGTCGGCGTCGGGGGTGATGCCGGTGATCAGGGCGAAGGCCTCGGTGGCCTGGTGAACGGCCATGTGGCCGCCGTCGAGGGTGCGGCAGCCCGCCTGCCGTGCGGCGGTGAGCAGTTCGGTGTCCAGCGGCCGGTAGACGATGTCGGCCACCCAGAGCCGCGGGTGCAGCAGCTCGGCGGCCAACGGCAGGCCCGGGTGTTCGGCCATGCCGGTGGGCGTGCAGTGCACCAGACCGTCGGCGGCGGGCAGCAGCACCGACAGCTTGTCGGGGGTGGAGGCGTCCACCCGGGCGTCGGTGTGGCGGATGCCTAGTTGGTGCGCGAGCGCGGTCGCGCGGTCGACGTCGGCGTCGACCACCGCGAGGTGCTCGGCGCCGAGTCGCAGCAGTGCGTCGCCGACGGCCGCGCCCGCTCCGCCGGCGCCGATCATCACCACCGACGTCCTCGGCGCCCCCGGCAGGCCCTCGTCGAATCCGATCGCGAAGCCGGTGGTGTCGGTGTTGTAGCCGACGTCGCCGTGCTCGGCGAAGACCACCGTGTTCACCGCGGCCACGGAGGCCGCGAGCTCGTCGATGTGGTCGAGGTGTTCCATCACCAGCCGCTTGCAGGGGTGGGTGATGTTGAGCGCGTCGTAGCCCATGGCGCGCGCCCATTCGAGGATCTCGCCGATCCGCTCGGCCGCGATGCCTGCCGTGTTCAGGTCGATGATGCGGTACAGGTAGTCGATGCCCTGTTCGTGGGCTTCGCGCATGTGCAGCTTCGGCGTCAGGGACGGTCCGACGCCGGTCCCGACCAGACCGACCAGGTAGGCGTCGTGGCTCATTCCGTCTCCTCAATGTACTAACTAGTACGTACGTCGAGGAGAACACAGTGACCGGGCTCACGTCAAGACCGTGCTGTGAAGCGGGTCTCGGCGCTACGGACCGGTCAGGGTGTGGAGGTGAGCCAGCCGACGACCACGTCGCCGATCATCTTGCGCAGGTGGGCGCGCCGCGAGGGTTCGGTGAAGTCGATGCCGAACAGGTAGCCGAACGTGTACCGGTTGGCGACCTGGAACACGCAGAACGAGCTGATCACGATGTGCACGTCCAGCGCGTCGGCGTCCTGCCGGAAGACGCCCTGGCGCCTGCCGTTCTGCAGGATCTCGTCGAGCAGCGTGGTCGCCGGACGCGACAGCGTGCGCAACGATTCCAGCCGGCCGATGAACTCACCGCGGTGGATGTTCTCGATGGAGACCAGGCGGATGAACTCCTGGTGCGCGATGTGGTGGTCGAAGGTCAGTCCGGCCAGTGCGCGCAGCGCGTCCACCGGGTCCACGTGGTCGACCTGAAGCCGCTGCTCGGCCTCGCGGATCCCGAGGTAGGCCTTCTCCAGCACGGCCATGTACAGCTGCTCTTTGCCGCCGAAGTAGTAGTAGATCATCCGCTTGGTGGTGCGGGTGCGCTCGGCGATCTCGTCGACCCGCGCGCCCGAATACCCGGATTCGGCGAACACCGCGGTCGCGACCTCGAGCAGCTCGGACCGCGTGCGTTCGGCGTCGCGCTGCAGTTCGGGCCGGGACTCGGTCGACACGTCGCCGAGCCTAGCCGCGTCGGTGGGAGCGCAGGCCCTTGTGGCTTAACTAACTATTTCGTACATTAGTGACGATTGGAGGACGGCCCATGAGGACTTCCATCGCCACCGTCTCGCTGAGTGGCTCGCTGACCGAGAAACTGCACGCCTGCGCGGCCGCCGGATTCGACGGCGTCGAGGTGTTCGAGCCCGATCTCATCGCCAACGACCGCAGCCCCGAGGAGATCCGCAGCCTCGCGCGGCGGCTCGGCCTGTCGCTCGACCTGTACCAGCCGCTGCGCGACATCGAGGGCGTCGACGAGGCCACGTTCACCGAGAACCTGCGCCGCGCCGGCGCCACCTTCGCCACGGCCGCACGGCTCGGCATCGACACCATCCTGGTGTGCAGCAACGTCGCCACGGCCACCGTCGACTCCGACGAGGTGTCGGCCGGACAGCTGCGCCGCCTCGGCGACCTCGCCGCCGGCTACGGCATCAGGGTCGCCTTCGAGGCACTGGCGTGGGGCCGCTTCATCGACGACTACCGACGGGCCTGGCGGGTCGTCGAACTCGCCGACCACCCCGCGGTCGGTACCTGCCTGGACAGCTTCCACGTGCTCTCGCGCGGCCACGATCCGGCCGACATCGAGCGGATCCCGAGCGACAAGATCTTCTTCCTGCAGCTCGCCGACGCGCCCGCGCTGAGCATGGACGTGCTGTCCTGGAGCCGCCACCACCGCCTCTTCCCCGGCGAGGGCGCGTTCGACCTGCCCGGGTTCCTGTCCCGCGTGCTGGCCACCGGCTACGACGGCCCGCTGTCACTCGAGGTCTTCAACGACACCTTCCGTCAGACCGACCCCGAGCGCACCGCGGTGCACGCGCTGCGGTCACTGCTCTGGCTGCAGGACAAGACCGCGCACCGCAAGCCGGAGGGGTGGCGCCGCGACGTGGTGGCGCTGACCCCCGCCAAGCCACCCACCGCGTTCGACTTCGTCGAGATCAAGGCGGAGGAGACCACCCACGTCGAGGTCCTCCTCGAGCAGTTCGGCTTCACCTCGGCGGGGCGCCACCGCACGAAGCCGGTCTCGCTGTGGGTCGCGGGCGACGCCCGGGTGGTGCTCAACGAGCAGCAGGCCCGTGATCAGGCGCCGCATGTCGCGGCCGTCGGCTTCCAGGTGCCCGACGGCGGCGAAACCACGCGGCGCGCAAGGGAACTGATGGCCCCCGTCGCCTACCGCCGGACCTACGCCGCGGAGCAGGCGCTCGGCTCCGCGGTCGCTCCGGACGGCACCGAGCTGTTCTGGGTCACCGAACCCGCCGCTGGATCGGCGCCGGCCTGGGTGGACGAATTCGACAGCGGCCGACCGCCGACGCCGACGGCCGTCCGCGCGATCGACCACGTCAACCTCTCGCAACCGTGGCACACCGCAGAAGATGCGGTGCTGTTCCTCACCAGCGTCTTCGGCCTGTCGGCCGGCACGCCCGCCGAGGTGCCCGGGCCCACCGGTCTGGTGCGCAGCCAGGTGTTGCGGACCGTCGACGGCGCGGTGCGGATACCGCTGAACGTCGCGCCGCAGGTGCTCGACGGGGTGAAGATGCCCCAGCACGTCGCGTTCGCGTGCGCGGACATCTTCGCCGTGGCCCGGGCGGCACGCAGCCGCGGAGCGCGCTTCCTGCCGGTGCCCGACAACTACTACGACTACCTGGCGGGCCGGTTCGGCCTGGACGCCGCGGTGGTCGAGGAGCTCAACGACCTCGACCTGCTCTACGACCGCGACCCCGACGGCGGCGAGTTCGTGCACTTCTACACCCGCACGGTCGGCACGGTGTTCTTCGAGTTCGTGCAGCGGCGCGGCCACTACGACGGCTACGGCGCCGACAACGCCCCGGTGCGACTGGCGGCACAGCGCGGTTCGCACGTCGCTACCGTGTGACGGTGACCGAAAGACGTTCGCAGCGCCACGGGCCGGACACCGACCTGACCGATCGGCGGGCCCGGTGACCGTGCCTGCGCCCTCGACCGTACGGATGGCTGCGGTGCTGGTACTGCTGCAGGGGGCGGCCGGACTCGCGGCGGCGGTGTTCTACGTGGTGAGTGGGCTGTCCGGCCAGCAGGAGCCGGGCCTGAACTCCTACGGGACCGCGGCCTGGTTCGCGATCATCGGCGGCGCGGTCGCGGCGGCGGGCTGGGCGCTGTGGACCGGCCGGCGGTGGGGTCGCGGCGTGGCGGTGTTCGCCCAGCTGCTCCTGCTCGGCGTGTCCTGGTACGTCGGCGTGGGCTCACACCAGTGGGCCTACGGCATCCCGCTGGCGCTGACCGCACTGGTGGTGCTGGTGCTGCTGTTCAGTCCGGCGACGCTGGAGTGGCTGGCCGCGCCGGACGATCAGGGCGCCGGCGGGGCTGCCAGCGCCGACAATTCGGGGCCCGACACCCGGTAGGTGATCCAGTCGGTCTGCGGCTTGCCGCCCAGCGCGTCGTAGGTGGCGATGGCGTCGGCGTTCCAGTCCAGCACCGCCCAGCTCAGCCGCGAGTAGCCGTTCTCGACACACTCGCGGGCGAGTGTCGAGAGCAGCGCGCGGGCCAGGCCGCGGCGGCGGAACTGCGGGCGGACGAACAGGTCCTCGAGGTAGATGCCGGCGACGCCGTCCCACGTCGAGAAGTTGTAGAACCACAGCGCCGCCGCGGCCGGCGTGCCGTCGACCTCCGCGATGTGCCCGAACACCACCGGGCGATCGCCGAAAAGTGCTGTGCCGAGCTGACTCTCGGTCACCGTGCACTCCACGGCGGCGCGTTCGAACTCGGCGAGCTCGTGGATCATCGCGGCGAGTTCGGCCTCGTCGCCCCGCCGCACCGGCCGGATCGTCGTTCCGCTCATGTCTGCACCCCCAGGCCGGACAGGATCGTCCTGAACTTCGTCGTGGTCTCGTCGACTTCGTCGTCCGGATCGGATTCGGCGACGATGCCGCCGCCGGCCCTGGCGTCGGCGCTGCGCCGGTCGGCGGACAGCTGCGCGCCGCGGATGGACACCACCCAGCTGCCGTCGCCGTGAGCGTCACACCAGCCGACGGCGCCGGCATAGAAGCCGCGGTCGCCCTCGAGTTCGGTGATCAGCGCGGCGGCCGTGCCGGCGGGGACGCCGCCGACCGCAGGCGTCGGGTGCAGAGCGACCGCCAGATCCATTGCGGTGGTGGAAGTTTCGCGGAGGCGGGCGGTGATCGGCGTGTTCAGGTGCCACACCGCCGCGGTGCTGCTGAGCGCGGGCGTCGGCGCGATCTGCAGGTCGACGCACAGCGGGTCGAGTGCCTTGCGCATCGCGTCCACGACGAGTTGGTGTTCGTGGCGGTTCTTCGCGGAGTCGGCCAGCGCCGCCGCGTTCGCCCGGTCGGTGTCGGGGTCGGCCGAACGCGGCGCCGAGCCCGCGAACGGCCGGCAGGTCACCACGTCACCCCGGCGCGCCACCAGCAGTTCCGGCGTCGCCCCGACCAGCGCGGTGCCGGTATGGTCACCACCGGCCGGGCTGAGGTCGACGAGATATCCGGTGGCGGAGGGATCGTCGGCCACCAGCCGGGTCAGCACGGTCCACGCGTCGACCGGCCCGTCGGCGATCAGCTGCAGCGAGCGGGCGAGCACCACCTTGTGCAGCCCGGCGGCGGGGTCGTTGAGGCGACGCACGGCGGCCGCGACCCGCGCCCGGTGCTCGGCGGGCTCGGGCAGTGCCCGCGCGACGTGTACGGCCGGCAGCGGGAGCACGGGCCAGTCGGGCAGCGCGGCGGTGAAGCGCACCGCCTCGGGCGCCATCAGCGCGGTCGGTTGCGACACGTCGAAAGGCAGGGCGCCCACGATGATCGAAGCCTCACCGGCGCGAAGCGCCGCCTGCGCGTCGGCCAGTCGGGTGAATCCGGTGCGGATGCCGGCGGCGACCACAACGCCGTCCGGGCCTGCGAGGACGAAGGGCGCGTTCACCGCGGCTTACACGGATCCGTGTGTCCCGTGAGCCCCTGCGCGATGATCTGGCGGACACCGTGCTCGAATCCGAGGACGGCGATCGAGGCCGGGGCCATCGCGAAGCGGATTCCCTTCGGCACGGGTAATTCGACCCACCGCGAGATCACCGAGCGGGAGAAGTGGGCGTGTCCGACGAAGACCACGTCGCGCGACTCCATGTACTGCAGCGCCAGGTCCACGGCGCCGTCTGCACGTTCGGTCACCGCGGCGACGCTCTCGCCGCCCGGGGCGCCATGCGTCCAGATCAGCCAGTCGGGCACCGACTCCCGGATCTGGGGTGTGGTCAGTCCTTCGTAGTCGCCGTAGTCCCATTCCTGCAGGAGTGGCGAGACTTCGTCGACCCTCAGACCGGCGAGTTCGGCGGTCCGTACGGCCCGCACCATGGGGCTGCTGATCACAAACGGGTCGTTCAGCTCCAAGTCGGCGATGGCCTCTGCGGCTTGTTCGGCACGTTCCCGACCGAGATCGGTGAGGTCCAGGTCGGTGTGACTCGTGTGCCGTCCGGATCGAGACCATTCCGTCTCGCCGTGCCGGAGAAGAAGCAGCCGTTGCTGCAGAACACTCACCTCACCGATTCTGCCGCACGTCCAACGACCGGGTCGGTGCGCATGTGAGGATGAGCATCGTGACGGGGGTACTCGCGATAGCCAATCAAAAGGGTGGGGTCGCCAAGACGACGACGGTGGCATCGTTGGGCGCGGCGTTGACCGAGCAGGGCAGGCGGGTGCTGCTCGTCGACCTCGACCCGCAGGGGTCACTGACGTTCTCGCTGGGCCACGACCCGGACAAGCTCCCGGTGTCGGTGCACGAGGTGCTGCTCGGCGACGTCGAACCGGATGCGGCGCTGGTGGAGACGCCCGAGGGGATGACGCTGCTGCCGGCCAACATCGACCTGGCCGGCGCCGAGGCGATGCTGTTGATGCGCGCCGGTCGCGAATATGCGCTCAAGCGGGCACTGGCCAAGGTCACCGGACCGGAGGACGGCGCCGCCGCAGGCAAGAAGGCCAAGGACCGGTTCGACGTCGTGATCATCGACTGCCCGCCGTCGCTGGGGGTGCTCACCCTCAACGGGCTCACCGCCGCCGACGAGGCGATCGTGCCCCTGCAGTGCGAGACGCTGGCCCACCGCGGCGTCGGACAGTTTCTGCGCACCATCAACGACGTGCAGCAGATCACCAATCCGGGCCTGACGCTGCTCGGGGCGCTGCCCACGCTGTACGACTCGCGCACCACCCACAGCCGCGACGTGCTGCTCGACGTCGCCGACCGCTACGGCCTGCCCGTGCTGGCGCCGCCGATCCCGCGCACCGTTCGGTTCGCCGAAGCCAGCGCATCGGGGGCGTCCGTGCTGGCGGGCCGCAAGAACAAGGGCGCCCAGGCCTACCGGGAGCTGGCGGCGGCCCTGCTCAAGCACTGGAAGTCCGGCAAGGCGATGGCCACCTTCACCCCGGAGGTGTGAGCCGCCCCGATGGCCACCGTCTCGACCGCGGCGACCGCGACCGACAAGGGTCCGGTGCGGCCCACCAACCAGGACAGCGCGCTGGTCGAGGATCCGCTCTACGCGGTCGCCGACGGGTTCGGCACGTACGGCGACATCGCGAGCCGGCTCGCCGTCGAGGCGCTGAGCACGGTGTTCGCCACCGCACCGGACCGGGCCGGGCTGTTCCGTGCGGTCGGTGACGCCAACACCCGCATCTGGGACCACGCCGCCACCCTGACCGGCAACGAGACCATGGGCACCACGCTCGTCGCACTGGCGGTGCTGTCCGACGCCGACGGCGGCCCGGTCGCGATGACCATCGGCGACTCGCGGCTGTACCGGATCCGCGACGGCGCGCTGGACCGGCTGACGGAGGACGACAGCGTCGTGGCGCATCTGGTGCGCGCCGGCGAGCTGACCGAGGACGAGGCCCGCTGGCACCCGAAGCGTCACCTGCTGACCCGGGCGCTCGGCATCTCACCGACGGTGGACCCGCGGGTGGTCGACGTGGACTGCCGCGCGGGGGACAGGCTGCTGATCAGCTCCGACGGGCTGTTCGGCCAGGTGCACGACGACGAGATCCTGGCGGCCGCGGAGCCGGCGGACCCCGATGTGGCGGCGCGCGGACTCGTCGCGCTGGCCAACGACGCGGGTGGCTCCGACAACGTCACCGTCGTGGTGATCGACCTGGCCTGACGGCCGCAGTCGCGGTCAGCCGAGCGCGACCAGTTGTTCGCCGCGCTGCTCGAGCAGCATCGAACCCGCCACCGCGGGGATGACGGGCGCGCTCGACGGGGGCCGCACCAGCGGGATGTGCCGTTGCCCGGCGCCGGTCGCGGCGTCGAACACGTCGTAGCCGGAGGTGACCGGCACCAGTAGTCGTCCCGCGAGCGCGGTGGCCGGGCCGACCGCGGCGGCGCCGCCCGACGGGCTGACCGTGTACTTGTAGCGCAGTTCGTCGGTGTCGAAGACCATCACCGCTTCGCCCGTCCACCAGGTGATCAGGTCACCGGCGCGCGACATGGCGGCCTGTGGCGACACCGGTCCGGGCAGCGGCGTGGTGGCGACCGTGGCGCCGGTCTCGTCGACGATGTTCACCACGGGCTTCGGGGTCGGCACGTACACCGCGGTCGAGACGTCGGACACCGCGATCACCCGGGCGCCGGAGTCGTCGGACACGCCGGGCTGGGGCACGAACTGGCTTTCCGGGGTGTCCTCCTCGTCGGACGGCCGCAGCAGCGTCAGCCGCAGGTTGTCCTCGCGGGGACAGGCCTCGAGCACCGACACCGCCGTCGAACTGGCCGCGGCCGACACCAGCCGGCACAGCGGCGACGGCGGGATGCCGGGCTTGATGCGGGCGTCCAGGTAGCCGTAGCTGAGCATCCGGACCATGTCCGAGCGCCACAGCTCGAGCCTGCTGTCGCCGACCGACAGCACCGTGGTGCCGTCCGAGGACAGCGTCACCTCGGGGTCGGCGTAGGCGGTGCGGGCCGGTCCGCGGCGGCCGGTCTTGCCGTCGATGGTGCTCACCTGGCCGCAGCCGCGGGCGTCGGGGTACACCGCCACCGCGTCGTAGTAGACGTAGCTGACGCCGCACAGCTCGACGTCGCGTGCGTAGCTCCACAGCGTGGCGCCGGTCGCCGGATCGCGGCCCTCGACGTCGCGGCCGTTGCCGGTCACCACCGCGCCGGCCACCACCAGCGGAGTCGTCGTCTTGGGGCTGGGCACCGTCCAGCGCTGCTGCAGCGACGCCGGGACCTCGCGCGGTGTCTCCACGCTGGGCACCGGGGTGGCGGCGGGGCGGCTGATCGTGGCCCGCGCGTCACTGGTCCACCAGACCAGGCCAGCCGTCACCACGACCACTGCGGCGATGACGAGTGCCGCCACGATGTCGCCGCGGGTGCGGCGCTCGGGTGTGACCATCTGCCGGTCGCGTGGACCGCTAGCTGGCGCCGGCGGCCGCGGTCTTGCGGGGCCTG
>NZ_JAUMSQ010000116.1:0-12433 GCF_030519285.1 Mycolicibacterium arseniciresistens | reverse complement strand
GGCCTCGGTCGCGGGCGCGGGCGCCACGACGGGCGCGGTCGGTACGGCGGCCTCCTGCTCGGCGCCACCGCGCTGCTTGCCCATCGCCTTGCTCGCGTTCCAGTACGCCTGGGCGTGAACCTCGGATTTGGGAAACCCGAACTCCTTCAGGCGGTTCCGCACGTGCTTGAGGGTGTTGGCCTCGGGGGTCGCCCACGCGTACCAGTTCGACCAGTCACGGACCTCGAGTGCCTCGGCCAGGGACTTCTCGTCGCGGCGGGCCACCCAGTGCACGCGCAGCCGCGGGTGCTCGGTGATCGGGATCAGCGGGTCGTTCTCGTCGTGCTGCTCGAGGTAGAGCTCGACGGGCACCTCGGCGTCGATCGCGCCGATGATGCCGTTGATGCCGGGGATCGAGGCCGCGTCACCGATCAGGAGGTAGCCCGCGGGCGGTTCCTCGGGCAGGTCGAACCGGGTCGACCCCATCAGCGCCATCACCTCGATGGTGGCGCCGGGCTGGACGGTCTTGGCCCACGTCGACGCCGGACCGGCCGGTTCGTGCAGCACCACGTCGACGGCGAAACGGCCGGACTCTGCGTCGGCCTCCGACAGCGTGTATCCGCGCTGGAACTCCGAATCGGACCCGTCGGGGTCGGGGAACCAGAACCGCAGCCACGCGGCGGGCTCGGGCACCACGTCTTCGAAGACGGTCGGCGACTGCATGCGGATCCGCACGAAGTGGGGTGCGATCGGTTCGGTCTCGATCACCGTCGCGGTGTGGTCCCGCGCGCCGAACCCCTTCATCATGGCGCCCTGGAATCCGCGTGCCATCAGGTGTCCTCTCCCGCGGCACTTCGCCACGCCATCGTCTGCCGAACATTCGGGTGGGCGGAGTCCGGACCGGGCGTGTCCACACCAGCCGGTTCGCGCAAAGCTATCACCACAAACTAAGGGTCCCCTAACCGGCCGTCAACATGTCCGTCGGCAAATGCGGATAATGAGAATGCCGCCGGTGCCGATAGGGACAATGGGTGGGCAGCCGGGGGCGTGAACAGTTCGGACGGAAGATGACCCGGGTATGACGGCGTCGAGGCGAGTGGTCCCCGCGGACCATTACTACTGGCTGACGGCGATTCTCGCCGCGCGGGGCGCCCAGGTGCGCACGTGCCGCGTCATCGCGGGGTCCGTGATCGTCGCCGGGGCGTTGCCGCTGATCCTGACCACCAGCTCGATCGGACCGCAGACGGCCCGCGACCGGACGATCGCCGCCGCCGTCGCGGTGATCTGCCTGGTCGTCGGGCTGCTGTGGCTGCGCCGCCGCTGGCCCAGCCGCAGTCAGTCGGCGGCCAGCGTCGTGATCGGCACGGTGGCGGTCACCGCGGGATGTCTGATCCAGCCGGTTCCACTGCTGGGGCTGCTCGGGGCGACGTGCTTCGCGATCATCACCGCGTACGTCGCCTTCTTCCATTCGCTGCGACTGCTCGCCGTGGTGTGGGTGGGCGTCGCCGCCACGCTGCTGACGCTCGGCCTGCGGATGACCGGCGACGCCACGTTGGCGGTGGTCGGAGCAGTGCTGGTGACGACGGTCAACGTGGTGGTGATCTACACCTGCCGGACCGCCAGCCGGCTGATCGTCACCGACATCGACCAGGCAGAGATCGAGCCGCTCACCGGCCTGCTGAACCGCGAGGCCTTCGGACTGCGGGCCGCCACGCTGCTGGCGTCGCGCAGCCGCGACGACGACCGCTATTTCGTGATGGTCGTCGTCAGCATCGACAGCTTCTCGCTGCGCGTCGACGTCGGCGGTGAGCACGTCGGCAACCAGGTGCGGGTGGCGGTCGGCCAGACGATGCGGGAGAACGTCCGGCAGAACGCCGTGATCGCCCACGTGCTGACCGGGGAGGCCGACGCCGAGTTCCTGATCGCCGACACGTTCACCACCGCCGACGCGTCTCCGCTGGTGGAGCGGCTGCGCGGAGCGGTCGCCACCACCCCGTCAGGGCTGACGGCGAGCATCGGGGTGGTCAGCACGCCGCTGCGACCGCTCACCCTGCATCCACCCGACGAGGTGCTCGACGAGGTGATCGGCATCGCGACTGCGGCCATGCTCGAGGCGCGCGTCGCCGGCGGCAATCAGGCCCGTTATGTGCGCAACCCGCCGCTGCGTGTGCTGGGCGGGCCGAACGCGTTCGACTGAGCCGGCCCGCTCAGATGGTGTCCTCGCACATCAGCGCCGCGTTGATCCGCCGGCAGTTCTCCGCCATCGCCGCGGTCTGCGGCCGCGAGAGCTGCTGCAGGTAGTGCGCGCGGATCGCCTCGCCGTAGGTCAGCATCGCCTCCTCGAGCAGGGCGCTGCCCTTCTCGGTGATGGTGGCCAGCACGCTGCGGCCGTCCTTCTCGCTCGGCATCCGCTTGGCCAGGCCCTTGTCCTCGAGCCGGCCGACCTGGCGGCTGATCCGACTGGCCGACACCACGAGTGCATCGGCGAGGTCCCCCATCCTCGCCGAGCCGGTGTCGGACTTGTGCAGCCGCTGCAGCAGCCGCACGTCGGACAACCCCACCTGGTGCGCGTCGGACAGCACCCGGTTGAGCCGGGCCGTCAGCCGCAGCGACGCGTCGAGGAAGTTCTGCCACGACCGCAGCTCCCCGATGTCGAGTCCCGGAACCTCGCTGGCGGTGCGCCCGCCGATGGTGCGCTGTTCCAGCGGCCGCGGCCCCCCCAACTGCCCGATCAGACTCGGGCGGTGCTCCCCGGTTACCCGCCGCTCCTCCGTCTGCTGGATCATGCTGTCCCCTCCCCCTTCGTGACGCGATTGTCTATTCGCCGCGCCGCACGTGTCCCTTGTCGCCAAGTCTTGACGTGCACCGGGGGTGAAGGAATCGGGGGTTTCCCTAACGTTGGCACCCGCACCCTGTGACGCCTGCGACAGCAGGTGCCTGCGCGGCCCGGATCGGCCCTTCTGCGGCCGGGTGCCGGCGAGCGCGCGCATCGCGTCGCACAGGTACCCCGCAGGCGCGGGTGCAGCGCATTCAGGCGTTCCCGCCACTCCGGGGGCCGGGTCAGGCCCTCGGCCGGTCGCCGGCGAGTCGCCCGCCCCCTGCCCGGGCGTCTTCGACGCCGACATCAGCGCACAGCAACGCCGGCGTACGTAGCTCTCGTGGACCCCTGGCGACCTGGACGCCGGAAGTTGCCGCGGCGAGAGGGGCAGGACTCGTATGCTGTGCGAGTGCTCAACAGCCCCCGTTCAAGCGTGCCGCGATGAAGGTGCAACCGGCCGCGTTCCTGCGCACCACGCTGCCGCTCGGGCTCGACCAACTCGGCGCGTACGACTCCGGCCGGTACCACTCCATCTGGATTCCCGACCACATGGTCAGCTTCTGGCCGGACGCGATCTGGACACCGGAGTTCACCGACCTGGCGACCGCCTCACCCTCGCCACACCAGAACCTCGACGCCATGGCCGTCGCTGCGGCGGCGGCCGTGCTCACCGAGCGCACCCCGCTGGCCACCAGCGTCGTCGACACGGTGCGCAGGCACCCCGCACTGCTCGCGCAGACGGCGCTCACCCTCGATCACCTGTCGAACGGCCGCTTCATCCTCGGCCTCGGATCCGGTGAACTGGAGAACATCGTCCCCTACGGCTTCGACTTCGCCCGGCCCGTCAGCCGTCTCGAGGAGTCGATCCGGGTGATCCGGCTGCTGTGGGACAGCGAGGGCCCGGTCGACTTCCAGGGCGAGTTCTACCGCCTCGACCACGCCCGCCTCGACACCGCGCACGTCGACGGCCGCTGCCCGCCGCTGTGGATCGGCGCCGCCGGGCCCCGCATGCTCGAACTCACCGGCACCCACGCCGACGGCTGGTGGCCGATGGGCGCCTACACCCCGCAGGACTACGCCGCCAAGCTCGCCGCCGTGCGGGCGGCCGCCGACCGCGCCGGCCGCGACCCGATGGCGATCGTGCCCGCGCTGACGCAGATCTGCCTGATCGGCGACGACGACGAGATCGCCGAGATGCTGCGCGCGCCGCTGGTGAAGTCGATCCTGCTGCTGCTGACCGCGGCCGACCTCCGGGCCTTCGGGCACCGGCATCCGATGGGCGAGAACTGGCGCGGCGTCCAGGATTTCGACCCGGTGAAGCTGTCCCGGGAGAACATCCTGCGGTTCTGCGACGAGGTGGACACCCAGGCCATCCGCGACATCTTCCCGTGTGGCACCCCGAGCCAGGTCGCGCACCGGCTCAAGGACTTCGCCGACGCAGGCATGCGGGTGTTCAAGCTGATGGAGTACGGCGCCATGGCCGGGCTTGCCTACGGCGCCGCATCGGCGGCCAAGGTCCGCGAGACCGAGGACCTGCTGCTCGCGCTGCTCGACGATCCCGCAGCCGCCCCGGCACCGATCACGTTGTCGCGCAACGCACTCGACGCCAACCAGATACTCGACGCCGCTCGCCGGGACACCGGTCTCACCGACTGGGGCGACGACACCCTGCCTGCCCGGTTCGCCGTGGCGGTCGACCACCTCAACACCGCGGGCCTCGACGACGCCGGGCGGCGGCAGGCCGCCGACGTGTGCCGATGGCTGCTGACGTCCCGGCTGGAGTTCTTCGAAGACCGCCGCCGTCACCCGATCGGCGACGAGGTGATCGACCGACCGCTGTTCGTCACCGGCGAACCGCGCTCCGGCACCACGCTGATGCACGCGTTGATGTCGGTCGATCCCGACGCCCGCGCGCTGCGGTTCTGGGAGGTGATGTACCCGTCGCCGCCACCGGGGCTCGCCGGCCCCGACGACCCCCGCCGGGCCCGCGCCGACGACGACTGGCGGGAGATCAACGCCAAGCTGCCCAAGTGGCTGCACAGCCATCCGTACAACGACATGCTCGGCGACGGACTGCCCGAGGACGAGCGGACGTGGGCGTTCGACTTCCGGGTGATGACGCCGACGGCGTGGTGGCGGGTGCCGATGAAGACGCTCGCGGCCGGCCTGCCGACCGACGCGGGAGCGCAGTACCGCATCCACCGCGCCATGCTGCAGCAGTTGCAGTACGGCAGGCCGCCGAAGCAGTGGGTGTGCAAGGGTTTCCACGGATTCCGGCTGGCGGAGTTCTTCGACGCCTACCCCGACGCCCGGCTGGTCTGGCTGCACCGCGATCCGGTGCAGGTGGCGGCGTCGCGCACGATGATGATGGCCGACATCGCCGACGGGCTCGTCGGCCCCGTCGACCTCGCCGCGGAGGCGAAGTTCCACCTGGAGATGACGCGGGCCAGCATCGCCAACACCATGTCCAACCCGCTCGCCGCCGATCCGCGCATCCACCACGTCCGCTACGTGGACTTCGTCGCCGACCCCATCGCCACCGTCCGCGGCTGCTACGGGTTCGCCGGCCGCGAGCTCACCGCCGGCGCCGAGACGGCGATGCGCGATTATCTGGCCACCAACAAGGGCGACCGGCACGGCAAGTTCCGTTACTCCACCGACGTGCTCACCGACATCGGCGAGGACCTCAACGCGCTGCACGAGGAGTTCCGCCCGTTCCGGGAACGATTCGGCGTCCCCATCGAAAAGCGTTCCTAGCCGTGCATTCCCGCGTCTGCCTGCATCAGGTGGCGTTCCTCGGCCTGCCGACCGAGGTGTTCGTCGAGCACTGCCGGTCCCTGGAAATCCAGCACATGACACTGGTCAGCCAGGCGTTCCCGCTACCCGATGAGGCGTGGCGCGCGCTGCGCCGCGGCGGGCCGCGGGTCGCCGCGGTCAACCACGTCTTCGCCGTCCACCCCGACATCGAACGCGACACCGGCGAGGCGGGCCGGCGGCTGCTCGAGGTCGTCGACACCGCCGCGGAGCTCGGCGCCGAGCGGCTGTACCTGCTCACCGGCGGCCGCGGCGGGCTGACGTGGGAGCAGGCCGCGGACCGTTTCGCCGATCTGCTGGGCCAGGGCCGGGAGGCCGCCGAGGCCGCGGGGGTGCGACTGCTGGCGGAGAACGCCTCGCCGTTCAACGCCGACATCCACATGGCGCACACGCTGTCCGACGCGATCACCCTGGCCGAGCGCGCGGGCATCGGCGTGTGTGTCGACCTGCACGCCTGCTGGATGGAGGCCGGCCTGCGCGGGCTCATCGAGCGCGCGGCACCGCACACCGGCCTGGTCCAGGTCAGCGACTACGTGCTCGGCGACCGCACCGCGCCGTGCCGGGCGGTGCCCGGCGACGGGACGATCGACCTGCCGCGGATTCTCGGCGACGTGCTGGCGACCGGCTACGGCGGGGTCTTCGACATCGAACTGGTGGGGCCGCGCATCGAGGCCGAGGGCGCCGCGCCTGCCACCGCGCGTGCGGCGCACCACCTGTCCGAACTGTTGACGCGCCTGGGAGCCTGAACAGCGTGGCCTTTCGCGACGGACCCGCCGACGACGCACTCGACGAGGCGTGGCGCGACTTCTGCGACCGGCTGAAAGACGCCGGGGCGCAAGCGTTCAAGGACGCCAACCCCGGCACATCGGTGCAGCGGGCCGACGCCTTCCGCTTCCTCACCCAGAACCTCGGGCAGGCCTTCGACCTGGCGCTGGAGACCCGCGACCCGGCGTATCCGCAGCTGCACCCGTTCTGCACGCCGACCCGCAAGCTCGGCGGCGACGTCGCCGACTTCACCTACCGGCAGGCCTGGATCGACGGCGCGCACACCTACCGGCTCACCGGCACCCGCGGCACCGCGCGGTGGCTGAACATCACCGTGCAGGGACCGCGACCGCAGACCATCCCCGGCACCGACTGGCCGTCGCTGCACGAACCCTTCGGCGACATCCCCGAGGCGAACCTGTTCGGCCACCAGATCGTCACCGACGCCGACGGCCGTTTCGAGGTGTACGTCGGCGGGCCGCAGCGCCCGCACAACTGGCTGCCCACCACCGCGGGCAGCCGGAAGCTGTTCGTGCGGGAGGCTTTCGACGCCTGGTACGAGACACCGACGACGCTGACGATCGAACGGGTGGGCATGACCGGGCCCCCGGCGCCGCCGTCGGCCGACCGGATGACCGAGGCGTTCGGCTGGGCCGCCGACTTCCTCACCGGCGCGATGCGCGACTGGCCCGAGCATTCGTGGCGGTACTCCGGCGGCGTGTGTGACCCATTGCAGCTCAACCAGTTTCCGGCGGACAGGTCCGCGGACTCCGACGCCGACGCCAAGCGCGGCCGGATGGCGGCGCACATGGTGTGGCGGCTGGCGCCCGACGAGGCGCTGATCGTCGAGATGGCCGCCCACAACGGATTCTGGGTGTTCGGGATGGCCGGCGTGTTCGGCTCGAGCATGGACTTCCTGCACCGGCCGGTCAGCTACACCCCGGCCCGGACGGCAGTCGACGACGACGGGGTGGTGCGGCTGGTGCTGTCTCACGACGATCCGCTGGTGCACAACTGGCTTGACACGCAGGGCTTCTCGGACGGCAACCTGACCTACCGCAACCTGGCGAGCCGGAACGCCGCGGTGTTCCGCACCCGGGTGGTGCCGCGCGCCGGCCTGCTCGACGCGCTGCCGCCCGGCACCGCGATGGTGACGCCGGCGCAGCGCACCGCCCAGATGCAGGACCGCTACCGCAGCGTCAAGCTGCGCTACGGCATCTGAGGGTCAGACGGGCAGCGTGGTGTTCGTCTCCTGCTCGGCGAACTCGAACACCCGCTTGGCCGCGGCGTAGTCACAGGCGGCCTCACTGCGGCCGATCAGGACGGGCCCGCCCGTCAGGCCCATCCGACCGGCCACTCCGACATAACTGCCCGGCGGGATGGGCTCGCTGATGCAGTAGAGCGTCGGCGCTGCGCCGGCGTCGATGTCGTTGGCCAGCCGGTCGGCCACCCCCTTGACCACCTTGTGCGCCACCGCCATCAGCGGCTTGTCCGACACCTGGGAGATGTTCGACGCCACCCAGCCCGGATCGGTCAGCTGGCTGACCACGGGCGACTTCGCCGCCCGCAACCGGCGGTCCAGTTCCAGGCCCCACAGCATCACGGCCATCTTCGACCGGGCATAGGCCCCCATCACGGTCCACTTGTTGGTGCGAAGGTGCATGTCGTCGAGGCGCAGGGTCGCGTTGCGGTGCGCATTCGACCCGACGGTGATGATCTGCGACGTCACCCGGTCGAACAGCAGGTTCGTCAGGGCGAACGGTCCGAGCAGATTGGTGCCGATGGTTCCCTCGAAGCCGTCGACGGTGTCGGTCCGGGTCTGGGTGAGCGCTCCGGCGTTGTTGATCAGGATGTCGATCTCGCCGTCGAGGTCCGCGCAGAACGCCCGCACCGACGACTGGTCGGCGAGGTCGATTTTGCGGACCTCGGTGGAGCCGCCGATCTCCGCGGCGCGCTGGGCGCCGAGTTCGGTATTGCGGACCGCCATGATGACGTGCGCTCCGGCCGCGGCCAGCGCGTGTGCGGTGCCCAGGCCCACCCCGTTGGTGGCCCCGGTGACGACGATGCGTTTGCCGGTCAGGTTGCCGAGTCGGCTCGGCGCCCACGGTGTGGTCACGGTGTGAGGGTAGCCCGGTGTGGGCACCGCGCCGGACCGGCCCCGGCCGTTGACACCGCTGTTCACGGCTGGTTAATTGACTAGAGCCAGTAGTACGGCTGGCCATGACGGCCTCCGCGGCCGGATTGCGGGGTCGCCCTTGCGCCAGAACGCCATTCGCGCATCGTTGACGACGCGGCATTCCGCATGACCGACAGCGCACGCGAAATCGAGAACCTGATCTACTCCTATGCCGAGCGGATCGACGCCGGCGATCTCGGCGCGGTCGCCGACCTGTTCGCGCACGGGCGGATCTGCGGTGTGGAGAACGGCCCGCCGGAGACGGTCTTCGAGGGCACGACCCGGGTGCGGCAGATGTACGACATGGCGACCCGGCTCTACGAGGACGGCACCCCCAAGACCCATCACCACACCACCAACGTGCGGATCGAGGTCGACGAGTCCGCGGGCAACGCGTCGGCCCGGTCGTACTACCTCGTCACGCAGGCCACACCCGACCTGCCGCTGCAGGTGATCGTCACCGGGCGCTATCACGACACGTTCCACCGGGTCGACGGGCGCTGGTGGTTCGACTCCCGCACCATGTTCGTCGACCAGGCCGGCGACATGAGTCACCACCTCAAGTGGTGACCGGCACGGCGCAGGCCGCCGCCTTCGACGTCACGGCGGTGATGTCCGCCGCGCAGCAGAAGGAGGGTCTCGAGGACTGGGGGCCGGTGCCCTTCTGCGAGCCGCTGGCCGTCCTGCTCGACGACTACGCGGGCGCCGACCTCAACGAGATCGGCGTGCACATCCTGCGCTCGGGCATCGTGCACAGCCTGCGGATGCGGCTGCGCGCCCAGGAGTGGATCCGCAGGCACCCCGGGATCCTCGACGAGGTGATCGCCGCGCCGATCGTGGTGGTCGGCATGATGCGCAGCGGCACCACGCTGATGCAGCGGCTGCTGGCCGCCGATCCGCGCCTGCACTGCGCCTACGGCTGGGAGGTGGTCGAGGTGGCGCCCCGCCTCGACCACGACTGGTCGGGACCCGACTACAGGATCGCCGTCAGCGAGGCCAGGGAGGCCAGGACGCGCGAGCTCGCGCCGGAGCTGTTCGCCATCCACCCGATGTACGCGCGGGAACCGGAGGAGGAGATCGTCTTCCTGTCCGACGCGTTCCTGTCCCACGTGCCCGAGTCCGGTGCGCACGTGCCGCGGTACCGGTCGTGGATCGACACGCAGGACTTCACGCCCGCGTACGCGTACCTGCACCGCATGCTGCAGTTCCTGCAGTGGCAGAAGCGTCGTGCCGGGATCACCGCCCTGCGCTGGGTGCTGAAGTCGCCTGCCCACCTCGGCTACCTCGACGCTCTGCGTGCGCTGTTCCCCGATCTGCACGTGGTGCACATGCACCGCGACCCCCGGGAGACCGTCGCCTCGGGCGCCGGCCTCAACGCGACGCTGCACGCGATGCACGCCGACACCGTGGACCGGCACCGCGTCGGAGCGCAGTGGCTGCAGCGGATGGGCTGGACCACCGACCGGGCCATGACCGTGCGCGCGCAGTGGCCCGCCGCACGCGTCACCGACATCGCCTACGCCGACGCGGTCGACGACCCGATCGCAGCGGTCGCCCTGGTGTACGACGCCATCGGCCTGCCCCTGACCGCCGAGGCCGAGGCGGCCATGCGCCGGTGGCTCGTCGACCGGCCGCGCGCTCCGCAGCGTCCGCCGTACTCGCTGCAGGACTACGGGCTCACCGAGGCCCAGATCGACGACCGCTTCGCGGCGTACAACTCACGCTTCCGACACCCGAGGACCTGATGACTGACCACCCCGTCGCGACCGCGGCGCAGCACGAGCACGAACTGGCCGCCCTCGAGTTGACCGCGCACCCGACCGTGCGGGCCGCCTACAGCTCGGTCGCCGAGAACTGGCTGGCCCGCGCGAAGCCGTCGACCGCCATGCGGGAGCGCTTCGACGCCGCGTTCGCCGAGGTGATGTTCTCCGCGGCGGTGTGGTCGTCCAACCAGGACCCGCTGCGGCCCAAGGTCACCTGCATCACCCGGCTGGCGCACCCGGTGGCGGGCCGCGCCATCCCCGGAACACGCTGGGGCATCGACAATCCCGACAGCGTGTACCGGGTGATCCCGATCAGCGGCGACGAACGCTACGAGATCCGCGGCCGCGTCGGCGAACACCGGATGACCGAGAACTACTTCACGCTGTGGGACGCGAACATGGGCACCGTGGACGTGCTCAACGGCCGCACCATGGAGGTGGAGTCCGACGGGTCGTTCACCATCACCGTGGACTCCGAACCCGCGAACGGCAGGCCCAACCACGTGCGCTCCACGCCGGAGGCGCACGAGTTCTACATCCGCGACGTGCTGCTCGACTGGGGCCGCGACGACCCGAACCACCTCACCGTCGAGCGCCTCGGCGGGCCGCCCGCGGGGTCGGCCCGCACCCTCGACGAACAGGCCGAGGCCACCGCGGCGATGATGGCGCACTTCGCGAACTTCACCGGCAAGCTCAGCCACGGTGTGTACAAGATGCCGGCCAACCACTTCGACCTGGCATGGTCGGCGGACCGGGCCGGCGCCATGCGCAACCAGGTGTACGTGATGGGCCGGTTCGACCTGCGACCCGACGAGGCGTTCGTGGTGGACGTCGACGACGGCGGCGCCGAGTACTTCACCGTGCCGTTGAGCAACATCTGGGGCACCACCCTCGAGATCGTGGACCGCACCGGCAGTCTCAACAAGGCGCAGTCGCATCCGGGCGAGGGCGGTGGCTACACCTACGTCATCTCCGCGACCGATCCGGGCACCCGCAACTGGATCGACACCGACGGCCTGAACGAGGGCATCCTGACGCTGCGGATGGCCGAGTTCGGGCCGGACGGCCCGCGCGAGGATCTCGGTGCCCGCGGCCGGGTGGTCAAGCTCGACGATCTGGACGCCGAGGTGCCCGGACTCGATCGGGTGACACCGGAGGAACGCGCCGGGGAACTGGCGGCACGGCGGGCGGCGTATCTGCGGCGCCTTCCGGAAGGGACGGTCTGACGTGGCGCGCTGGCTCATCACGGGATGCTCGACCGGCATCGGACGCGAGATCGCCCGTGTCGCATTGGAGAACGGGCACAGCGTGGTGGTGACGGCGCGGCGCGCCGAGGCCGTCGCGGACTTCGCCGGCACCTTCGGTGACCGCGCCGTGCCGGTCGCCCTCGACGTGACGGACAAAGGTCAGATCGCCGCCGCGGTGGCCGCCGCCGACGACGCGTTCGGCGGAGTCGACGTGCTGGTGAACAACGCCGGCTACGGCTACATGTCCGCGGTGGAGGAGGGTGACGACGCCGAGGTGCGGAAGCTGTTCGACACCAACTACTTCGGCGCTGTCGACATGATCAAGGCGGTGCTGCCGCAGATGCGGGCCCGCCGCGGCGGCCACATCGTCAACATCTCGTCGATGACCGGGCTGGTGGCCAACCCTCCCAACGCGTACTACTCGTCGACCAAGTTCGCCCTCGAGGCGCTCACCGAGGCGCTGGCCGCCGAGGTCAAGCCACTGGGCATCAAAGTGTGCGCCGTCGAGCCGGGCGCCTTCCGCACCGACTGGGCGGCCCGGTCGATGAAGGAGTCCGCCACTCCGGTCGACGATTACGCCGAACACGTCGGCGCACGCAAGACGCTGATCAAACAGTTCGCCAACGACCTGCCCGGCGACCCGCGCAAGGTCGCCGAGGCGGTGCTGATGCTCACCACCCTCGACGATCCGCCGCTGCGGCTGCTGCTCGGCCGCGACGTGCTCAAGGCCACCCGCGACAAGCTGGCCGCCATGTCGGCCTCGATCGAGGAGTGGAAGCCGGTCACCAAGGACGTGAACTTCCCCAGCCCGGACAACCATGTCTGAGCAGACGCTCGACGGCCGGGTGGCGCTGGTCACCGGGGCGGCGCG
>NZ_JAUMSQ010000115.1:0-13052 GCF_030519285.1 Mycolicibacterium arseniciresistens | reverse complement strand
ACGTGAACTTCCCCAGCCCGGACAACCATGTCTGAGCAGACGCTCGACGGCCGGGTGGCGCTGGTCACCGGGGCGGCGCGCGGCCTGGGCCGGGCGTACGCGGTCCGGCTCGCGGCGGCGGGCGCAGACGTCATCGCGCTCGACGTCTGCGCGGACTTCGACTCGACCGACTATCCAGGTTCGACACCGGACGATCTCGCGGCGACTGCCGGCGAGGTGGAGGCGCTCGGCAGGCGGATCCTGGCCCGGCAGGCCGATGTTCGGGACGGCGCCGCCGTGCGCGCGGTGGTCGACGAGGGCGTCGCCCTGTTCGGCCGCCTCGACATCGTCATCGCGAACGCCGGCATCATCCGGCTGACCTCCGGCGAGGACCGTGAGCGGATCTTCCGCGACGTCGTCGACGTCAACCTGGTGGGGGTGTGGAACACCGTCGAGGCGGCCATCCCCGCGCTGCTCGCCGGTGGCCGCGGCGGCTCGGTGGTGCTGGCCTCCTCGACGGCGGGCATCAAGGCGTCCGGCACCGACCGGCCCGGCCTGCAGGCCTACTCGGCGTCGAAGCGCGCCCTGGTCGCGCTGATGCAGGGTTGGGCGAGTCAGCTCGCGCCGGAGTCGATCCGCGTCAACACCATTCACCCCAGTGGCGTGGCCACCGACATGATCCTCAACGAGACCACGATGGCGCTCTTCGAGTCGGCCGACCCGTGGCTGCTGAGTCAGCAGAACGCGCTGCCCATCCCGCTGCTGCAACCGGCCGACGTGGCCGGCGCGGTGGCCTGGCTGGTGTCCGACGCGGCGGCGTTCATCACCGGCACCGAGTGGAAGCTGGACGCGGGTTTCCTGACGCGCTGATTCACGGGCGGCGCGACAACCGGTCGAGGACCCGGAGGAAGACGCGGCGGTCGGTGTCGGTCAGTTCGCCGAGCAGGCGTTCCTCGCCCTGCTGGATCTCTTGTTGCGCAGCGTCTTTGACGGCGCGGCCGGGCCCGGTGATCGCGAGCAGTCGCGCCCGCCGGTCGGCCGGGTCGGGATGGCGTTCGATGTAGCCCTGCGCCTGGAGTTCGTCGAGGGTCGCGATGATCCGGGTCTTGTCCGCGCCGATGGCCTCGGCGAGGGCCGCCTGCGTGCGTATCGGGGACTCGTCGAGGGCGACCAGCACGCTGTAGCCCCACATGGACAGGCCGTGCGCCTCGAGCACCGGACGTTCGGCCGCGATGGTGTCGCGTACCAGCGGCGCCAGCATCGCCGCCAGGTCGCGCCGCTTCGACCGTCCCGCCACCGCGCGAGTATAGGCATTGCCATATCGTACGCATGGGCATACGATCTACACATGCTTACCGATACCGATCTCCGTCCCCTGCACCGCCGCGCCGTGCTCGCCTCCGTCGACGCCGTCGCCGCGGTCACCCCCGACCATCTCGATCTGCCCACCCCGTGCGGCGACTGGACGCTGCGCCGGCTGCTCGCCCACATGACGGTCCAGCACCACGGTTTCGCCGCGTCGGCGCGCGGTGGCGCGACGGAACTGCAGGTGTGGGATCCCGACCGCGCCACCGCCGCCGTCACCGCCGACCCGGTGGGCAGCTACACCGCAGCGGCCGAGGACCTGCTCGCCGCGTTCAGCGCCGACGGCGTGCCCGAAGCATCGTTCGCCCTGCCCGAATTCGGGCCGGACGCGGTGTTCCCCGGGTCGGTGGCGATCGCCATGCACTTCGTCGACTACGCGGTGCACGGCTGGGACGTGGCACGCAGCCTCGGCAGGCCGTTCGCACTCGACGACGATGTGGCGGCCGCGGCGTTGTCCGTCGCGCGGATCGTCCCCGACGACGAGACGCGCGCCGCCGCCGGAGCGCCGTTCGGTCGGGCGGTGCAAGCCGGCGACGGCGCCACCGACCTCGACCTGTTGGTCGCCCACCTCGGCCGGTCACCGCGCTGGCCGGCGTGACCCCAGGCACGAGAAAACCCCGGCGACCGTGGCCGCCGGGGTTCTGCCTCTCGTGTGAGACCTAGCTGTTGATGCCCACGATCTCCTTGGCGATGTCGGCGACGCGCGTCTGCGCGGCGGACACGACGCTCGACCGGTTCTTGTGGGCCTCCTCGTAGTGGATGACCGCCCGGATGTCGGCGGCGTCCTCGAGGTCCTTCACCGCGGCCACGGCCTGGCTGACGTTGAGGTCCTCGTAGTCCGCGATCGGCAGTTCGGACGCGTCCAGCACGCCGGTGGCCGACCGGGCGTTGTGCAGCGCATCGGCCGCGTCGTCGGCGCCTTCCTGGCGGGTGACCCGCTCAGCGGCGTTCAGCGCGGCGTCGCGTGAGGCGCTGATCGTCTTCGCGGCGATCTCACCGGCGTTCACGCCCCGGTTGCGCAGTTCGTTCAGCGCCGGCGGCACCGAACGCACGGA
The DNA here is from genome assembly GCF_030519285.1 of Mycolicibacterium arseniciresistens. NCBI lineage: Bacteria > Bacillati > Actinomycetota > Actinomycetes > Mycobacteriales > Mycobacteriaceae > Mycobacterium > Mycolicibacterium arseniciresistens. Next base: position 10,653 of record NZ_JAUMSQ010000115.1, on the reverse strand, counting down.
GTCAAGCGCACGGTCGATACCGCGGGTGGTCCAGGTCACCGGCACGTTGACCAGCTTGACGGTCGCGCCGGTGAACGCCTGGATCGGCGTGCGGCGCAGCGCGGCCGGTCCGCCCAGCGCGTCCTCGGCCAGCACGGTGGTGAGCCAGTCGACGGTCGCCGCATGTGCGGTGATCAGCCGGGTGGCCAGGCTCTCGACGTCCTTGTTGCGGGCCGCGACGGCCAGCGCCTTGGTGTAGCGGGCCCGGTCGAGCAGCTGGTGCTCGAGCGCCAGGTCGCCCAGCAGCGCCTCGTCGAATGGCTGCGCCTGCTCCGTGAGTGCCTTGACGGCGGCCGCGGCACGACCCAGGAACGGGCCGATGACGTCGGGGAAGCCCCCGAGGTCGCGGATGGCCTGCTCGATGGCCTCGGCGCGGTCGCGGCCGTTCGATGCGTTCTGAGTGAGTTCCTTGCGGACGGCCTCGGTACGGGCCTGCGCCACGCGGGTCTCGGCCACCTGGATCTCGGTGGACGTGAGGTCGAGCAGCGTGCGCAACTGCGCGAGCAAGGTGGTGGTCTCTGCGGTAGTCATATGGTTAGCCCCTTTGGCGTTGACGGTGTTCTGTCGGCGCCGGTTTGCACCTGGTCATAGGGCTACCCGGTGTTGCGGGAGCGTTAAAACCAACCGCGGTGTTGCATATGTCACTATCTCGCTGACATCCGCGTCGACGCTTGTCAGAGGTCGAAAGCTGTTGTATCCGAGCGACGAATTCATCCGCCGGAGAGGTGTGGTTAGCCTGTCGAGGTGGCCGAATCGCAGCTCGAAGCACCCGCCGACGGCCGGATCCGCGTCCCGGCCGATCTCGACGCCGTGACCGCCGTCGGCGCCGAGGACCACTCCGGCGTCGACCCGGCGGCGATCGAGCGGATCTGGGCCGCGGTCCGGTACTGGTACGCCGCCGGGATGCACCCCGCGATACAGCTCTGCCTGCGTCACAACGGCAGGATCGTGCTGAACCGGGCCATCGGCCACGGCTGGGGCAACGCTCCCGGCGACCCGCCCGGAGCCGAGCAGGTGCCCGTCACCCCCGACACGCCGTTCTGCGTCTACTCCACCGCGAAGTTCGTCACCACGACGGTGGTGCACATGCTCGTCGAGCGCGGTGTGCTGTCCCTCGACGACCTGGTGTGCGACCACCTGCCCGAGTACACCGGCCACGGCAAGGAACGCACCACGATCCGGCACGTCATGACCCACAGCGCAGGCGTGCCCATCTACACCGGCCCGCGCGTCGACCTCAAGCGCATGGACGACAGCGAGTACACCCGTGAGATGCTCGGCAGCCTGCGGCCGCTGCACCGCCCCGGGCTGGTGCACATCTACCACGGGCTCACGTGGGGCCCGTTGATCCGGGAGATCGTCGGCGCGGCCGCCGGACGGAACATCCGCGACATCCTGGCCACCGACATCCTCGAACCGCTGGGCTTCCGCTGGACCAACTACGGGGTAGCGCCGCAGGACGTCCCGAAAGTCGCGCCGAGCCACGCGACGGGTGTTCCGCTGCCCGCGCCGATGCAGAAGGTCTTCCAGCTGGCCACCGGCGGGCCGCTGCACAAGATCATCCCGTTCTCGAACAGCTCGCAGTACCTGACCAGCGTGCTGCCGTCGTCCAATACGGTCTCCACCGCCGACGAGCTGTCCCGGTTCGCCGAGCTGCTGCGTCGCGGCGGCGAACTCGACGGTGTGCGGGTGACGGCACCGGAGACGCTCTACGCGGCCACCCGGCCGTGCCGGCGGCTGCGCCCCGACGTCGCGGTGGGGCTGATGCCGCTGCGCTGGGGCACCGGTTACATGCTCGGGTCGAAGCGCTTCGGCCCGTTCGGCCGCAACGCCCCTTCGGCGTTCGGCAACCTCGGCCTGACCAACGTCGCGGTGTGGGCCGACCCGGAGCGCGGACTCGCCGCCGGACTGGTCAGCAGCGGTAAGCCCGGGCAGCACAAGGAGGCGAACCGCTACACCGCACTGATGGACCGCATCGCCGAGGAGATCCCGCGCGGCGGCGCAGGCCGAAGGTAACAATTCGATCACTCCGCACATCACGATCATTTAAGAGCCGGGCGGAGATTCTGAGGAATGCGGCGCAATCTGCGGGTGCGCTTATCGAATTCCGCTGTTATTGAGGCGCATGTCACGCCGTGATCATGTAACGCTCCGCGACATCGTTTCCGCAGGCCCGCGGCTCGGGTTTGGTGTCCCGGACATTCGGCTACCTTGGTTTGCGGGGGCGGGGGATTCGCACGGAATCATTCGCAATACGAAGGACGATCATGAATTCGAGTGGTAACACCATGCGCCGGAGAATTGCCGGCGCGAGCGCAGGCATCCTGTTCGGGGGCCTGGCGGCAGCGACCATCGCAGCGCCGAGCGCCGTCGCGGCGCCCGCACAGTGCAACGCCGACCAGGTGGCCAACACGGTCAGCTCGGTCACCGGCGAGGCGCGCAACTACCTGGCCGCCCACCCGGGCGCCAACCAGGCGGTCACGTCGGCGCTCAGCCAACCGAGCCCGGCGGCCGAGGCCAACCTGCGTGGGTACTTCACCGCGAACTCGCAGGAGTACTACGAACTGCGCGACATCCTCGCGCCGATCGGCGAAACGCAGCGCACCTGCAACGTGGCAGTGCTGTCGCCGGATCTGCAGTCGGCCTACGACCAGTTCATGGCCGGCTGAATCCAGCAGTGACACAACGGCCCGCCGCCGCAGCCCCGCTGCGGCGGCGGGTTTCTTTCTGCCCGTTGCCCACTCAGAGCGGGTTGTTGTCGCGCACCCCGCCGTAGATCCCGCGTCGCACGATGAGCGGCAGCAGTATCCGATCCACCGACCAGGCCGGGAACCGGAAGGCCTGCCCGCCGGGCGCGAACACCTGCAGCCCGTCGGCCTGCACGCCCAGCACCGAACCCCAGCGTCGCTTCGGCGCCCGGTACTCCTTCGGTGAGCGGCCCTCGAACTCCGCGATGACGTTGTGCGCCAACAGCTTGTCCGCGCGGTTGCGCGCAGACGAGCGCAGCGGGTCGGTCGCCGCGACGTCCCCGACCGCGAACACCCCCGGCCGGTGCGGCACCCGCAGCGTCGGCGTCACGCGGACGAACCCCTGCTCGTCGAGCAGCTCCCCGGGCAGCCATGCGGTGTTCGGCCGCACCCGCCCGATCGCCCACAGCACCGCGTCGGCCGAGGCGGCGGGCTGGCCGCTGCGCCAGTGCACCGGTCCGCTGGTGATCTGATCGCATGCGAAGCCGTCGGGCACCAGCGCACGGTGGCCAGGGTGCAGCGCGACACCGAACTCCTCGAGCCGCCGCCGGATCCGCCGCCACACGCCGTCGTGGTGATGAGGAAGCGCCCGCTCGCCGGGGAAGTACAGGCCGACCCTTTTGGCCGGCCACGTGGCCGCCACGTTCGCGGCGGTGCTGACGGCGGCCGCTCCCCCACCGATCACCATCACGGTGCCTGCGCCGGCCAGCCGGTCGTGAGCCGCCCGCAGATCCGCCCCGACCGCGCTCGCGTCCTGCACCGTGGACTGCCGCCAGAACCCGTTGGTCACCCCCGTCGAGATGACCAGCGCGTCGTAGGGCTCCTCGTGCACCCCGCCGTCCGCACCGCGCACGGCGACCGTGCGCCCGTCGAGGTCGACGCCGGTGATCTCGCCGTGCACCGTGCGCACCCGGTCCAGGCCGCGCAGCCGGTCGAACGGGATCCAGTAGTCGCGCGCCCAGTCATGTGGCCGGCTGAGCCGGGTGCCCAGTTCCTGCCCGCTGAGCAGACCGGGTTTGGCCGAGATGCCCACCACGTCGGCCCGGCGCGCCAGCTTGATGGCCGTGAGCACTCCGGTGTCACCGAGGCCCGCGACGACGACGCGCTTGTGACTCACGCCTGCCAGGCTAGGTGGTGGCGCACGGGTGGCCGCATCCGCCGGCCGTCACTAAGCTGGCGGCTTCCCCACCGGCCGAGGAGCGCACATGCCCGCTGATGCCACAGCAGCGCCGCCGCCTGCCGCGCCGAGGCCCGCCGGGCACATCCGGCTGACCTCCCACAGCGGCGGACTCGGGGCCCCACCGCTGCACTGGGGGGCGGCGACCCCGGCGGAGCGCGGCCCGGTGGTCGGCACCACCATCAGCCGCGGGCACCGCAACGTGATCGGCACGCACAGCGGGTCCTACAGCGTGTACCGCGCACTGGCCGTCGCCGCGGGAGCGCTGTCGCGCGATCACCGCGCCGACCTCACCGACACCTCACCCACCGACCGCATCGGCCCGCACCCGCAGTGGGGCGATCCCGCGCGGATCGTCAGCCTCGACCCGTGGGGCGCCACCGTCGGCGAGGTGTTCGCCGCCGAACTGGCCGCCGGCTACGACATCCGCCCCACCATCGCCGTCACCAAGGCACACGTCGTGCTGCCCGAGGTCGCCGACGCCATCGCCAGGGGCCGGCTGGAACCAGATGGGCGCGTGCTGCTCGCCAACGGCGCCGCACTCGTCACCAAGGCGGCGATCGAACCGGTGTGGCACCTGCCCGGGGTGGCGCAGCGCTTCAGTTGCAGCGAAACGGATCTGCGCCGCGTGCTGTTCGAGGAGACCGGCGGCATGTATCCCGAACTCGTCACCCGCTCCGACCTCGAGGTCTTCCTGCCGCCGATCGGCGGGCAGACGCTCTACATCTTCGGCGACCCCGGTGACCTCGCCGACCCGGCCGTCGAGTTGACCGCGCGGGTGCACGACGAGTGCAACGGCTCCGACGTGTTCGGCTCCGACATCTGCACCTGCCGCCCCTACCTGACGCACGCCATCGAGGAGTGCGTCCGCGGCGCCCAGCACGGCGGCGTCGGCCTGGTCGCCTACTCCCGCAAGGAGGGCCGCGCACTCGGCGAGGTGACCAAGTTCCTGGTGTACAACGCCCGCAAGCGCCAGGTCGGCGGCGACACGGCTGACCAGTACTTCGCCCGCACCGAATGCGTTGCGGGCGTGCAGGACATGCGGTTCCAGGAACTGATGCCCGACGTCCTGCACTGGCTGGGCATCACCAAGATCCACCGCCTGGTGTCGATGAGCAACATGAAGTACGACGCGATCACCGGATCCGGGATCGAGGTCGGTGAGCGGGTGAACATCCCCGAGGAGCTGATCCCCGCCGACGCACGGGTGGAGATCGACGCGAAGACGGCCGCCGGCTACTTCACGCCGGGACCCGTCCCCGACGCCGAGGAACTCGCGAAGGCCAAGGGCCGGGGCCTCGAGGCGTGAGCACCGTCGCCACCACACCCGACACCAACGCCGCCACGGCGCTGCGCTCACCCGCCGTCATCCGGGAGCGGGCGCGCCATCTGCTCGACCGGGCCCGTTCCGGCGGGTCGCCGTGGTTCGCGGTGCGTGACGACGCCCTGCCGCACGCCGCGGCCGAGGTGGCCGCCGTGACACGGAAACGCTTCCCGGACTTGCGGATCCCCTACCACAGCCGCTGGCGGCACTTCGAGGCCGGCGGCGTCGACCGCAGGCAGCGCCTCGAGTCCCGCCTCCCCGCCACGGACCCGGCCGCGCGCGCCCGCACCATGATCGACCTCACGGTGGTGAGCGTCCTGCTGGACGCCGGGGCCGGGCCCGACTGGGAGTTCCACGAGGACGGCCGGACGTTCACCCGCTCCGAGGGACTGGCCGTCGCCGGCCTGCACGCGTTCGAGGCCGGGCTGTTCTCCTCCGACCCCGGCGATCCGTACCGGGTCGACGCGGCGGCACTGCGCGCACTGACGACCGACGCGCTGGCCGGCGCGTTCCAGGCCGGGCCGGACAATCCGCTGCTCGGCCTCGACGGCCGCGCGGCACTGCTGCGCCGGCTCGGTGCGGCGCTGGCGGCCCGGCCGGACGTGTTCGGTCGGCAGGGCCGTCCCGGCGGGCTCTTCGACGCGCTCGCCGCGGCCGACGGACGGCTCTCGGCCCCGGCGCTGCTGGCGCAACTGTTGACCACCATGGCGCCGATCTGGCCCGCGGACAACGCGATCGGAGCCGAGCGGCTCGGCGACTGCTGGCGCCACGACGCGGTCCCCGGGCCGGGCCTGACCGCGGGTTGGGTGCCCTTCCACAAGCTGTCACAGTGGCTGACCTATTCGCTGCTCGAACCGTTCGAGTGGGCGGGGGTGCGGGCCGACGACGTCGACGCGTTGACCGGGCTTCCCGAGTACCGCAACGGCGGCCTGCTGCTCGACACAGGAGTCCTGCATCTGCGCGACGCGGCGTGGACCACACAGACCTGGCGGCCCGGCGACGAACTGGTCGTCGAATGGCGTGCGCTGACCGTGGCACTGCTCGACGACCTGGCGCCGCTGGTGCGCTCCGAACTCGGCGTGGGCGCGCAGGATCTCCCGCTGGCGTGCATCCTCGAGGGCGGCACCTGGGCGACCGGCAGGGCGCTCGCGGGCCGACTGCGCGGGGGGCTGCCACCATTGACGGTCAGCAGCGATGGGACGGTGTTCTGACATGGCCGGGGTTCATCTCGTCGAGCACCCGCTGGTGCAGCACAAGCTGACACTGATGCGCCGGAAGGAGGCGTCCACGAACAGCTTCCGCCGTCTGCTGCAGGAGATCTCGGCACTGATGGCCTACGAGGTGCTCCGGGACATGCCGATGCACGACATCGAGATCGAGACGCCGCTGGAGACGATGACCAGCCGGGTGATCGACGGGAAGAAGCTCGTCTTCGTGTCGATCCTGCGTGCGGGCACCGGCATCCTGGACGGCATGCTGACCGTCGTGCCTGCGGCGCGGGTCGGCCACATCGGCCTGTACCGGGATCCGAAAACGCTTGTCGCCATCGAGTATTACTTCAAGATGCCGGGCGACCTCGACGAGCGCGACGTGGTGGTGGTCGATCCGATGCTGGCCACCGGCCACTCGGCGGTGGCCGCGGTGGAGCGGCTCAAGGAGTGCTCGCCGCGCTCGATCAAGTTCGTCTGCCTGCTCACCTGCCCCGAGGGGATCGAGGCGCTGCAGGACGCCCACCCCGATGTGCCGATCTACACGGCGGCGATCGATCGCCGGCTCGACGAGCACGGGTACATCGTTCCCGGTCTCGGCGACGCCGGCGATCGCATGTTCGGCACCAAGTAGCCGCGCGGACTCAGGCGGCGGTGAGGCCCATCAGCGCGTCGTCGACGGTGGAGAAGAGCGCCAGGTCGTCGTTGAGGCCGAGCACCGTGATGGGCCGGCTGGTGACCGGTCCGGCGGCGACCACTCCGAACGCGGCGGCGGCGGAGCCCCAGCGGGCGGCCAGCAGCGAGTTGATGCCTGCGGCGGCCAGGAAGCGGACGCCGGTGAGATCGACGATCACCCCGCCCGCCGGCTTCTTGCTGCAGGCCATCTCGATGGCGGTGGTCAGCTCTGTGGCGGTGCGCATGTCGACACACCCGCCGACGTTGATGACGATCGCGGAGCCCAACTGGGCCTCGGTGAGTTCGATTCCTGGAAGCGTTGTGATGGTGCTCGAGATAGAGATGTGTCCGTCCATGAGGGATTCCTCGGACTTCCCGGCGCATTCAGCGCCTTGATGGCGTCGTCTCGACGCCCGGTACTGCAGAGGGCTACGTCCCAACCCGTTGCAAGGTCATTCGTGGGAGTTCCACAGGTCGTCGGCCGCGAGGGCCGGGTGACCGCTGCACCCCACGCTACGGCAATCGGCATCCACAAGCCAGGGGGGCGTCAATATCCGGCGATGAGCCCTCCTACCAGCCACGATCGTCGTTCGGGCGTCGTATCGTCTGATTTGTGAACCTCGACGAGCTGCACTGGTTCGTGGTCCTGGCGCAGACCCAGCACATGACCGATGCGGCCGCCGAGCTGCGCATCACCCAGCCCACGCTGTCGCGGGCCCTGGCCCGCCTGGAGGAGCGGGTCGGCACCCAGCTGTTCGACCGGGTGAACCGGCGGCTGCGCCTCAACGTCTACGGCGAGATCATGCTCGAACACGCGCAGCGCAGCATCGCCGAGATCACCTCGGCCACCGATCGGATCGCGGCCCTGCGTGACCCCGAGGGCGGCACCGTGCGGCTGGCGTTCCTGCACTCGCTGGCGAGCTGGTTCGTCCCCGATCTGCTCGGCCGGTTCCGCACCGAGGCGCCGCGGGTGCGGATGCTCCTGCGCCAGGCCGCGGCCTACGACATCGCCGAGTACCTGGGCGGCGGTCAGGTCGACCTGGCGATCACCGCACCACGACCGGAGAACGGCGAATTCGGCTGGCATCAGCTCCATGTCGAGCGGCTGTGCCTCGTCGTCCCGCGCGATCACCGGTTCGCCGGGCGGCGCAGGATCCGGCTGGCCGAGGCGGCAGGCGAACCGATCGTCGCGCTGGGCGAACAGTTCGCGCTGCGCGCGCTGACCGACCAGCTGTGGGCGGCCGACGGCGTCAGTCCCCGGGTGGTGTTCGAGGCGATCGAGGTGCCCACGGTGGAGGGACTGGTGGCCGCGGGCCTCGGGGTGGCCGTGGTGCCCATGCCGGCGCCGCCCCGAGGCGAACCGGCCGCCGCGTACATCCCGCTGACGAACCCGCACGCCCGGCGGTCAGTGGGCCTCGCGTGGCACGCGGCGCGGCCGATGTCTCCTGCGGCGCGCCGGTTCGCCGCGTTCCTCGGCGCTGCCGTCGAATGATGCGTGTGGCGTATCACCGTGCTTCGTTGCATGCATTGGACACATTGATCCGCCGTTCCTAGCGTTTCCCGGGTGACCGCCACCGTCGAAGCGCTCGATCTCGACCGGAATGGACACGCGCGCGGCACCCGGGCCTACCGCCGCGCTCTTGCGGCGCTGTTCTGCGCGGGCCTGGCCTCCTTCGCCCAGCTCTACGCGCCGCAGGCGGTGCTGCCGCAGGTCTCCGCCGAACTGGGCGTCACGGCGTCGCGGGCCGCGCTGCTGATCTCCGTCGCCACCATCGGCCTCGCGGCCGGCGTCATCCCCTGGTCACTGGTCTCCGACCGGATCGGCCGGGTCAGGGCGATGTCGGGCGCGGTGGTCGCCGCGACGCTGCTCGGACTGGTGACGCCGTTCGCACCGACGATGCCGCTGCTGCTGACCGGACGCTTCCTGGAGGGTCTGATGGTGGGTGCGGTGCCCGTCGTCGCGCTCACCTACCTCACCGAGGAGATCGACCCGCGCGACGCCGCCCGCGCCGCGGGCACCTACGTGGCCGGCACCACCATCGGCGGGCTCACCGGCCGCCTGCTGGCCGGGCCTGTCGCCGACGCCACGACGTGGCGGCTCGGGATCTTCTCGGTGTCGGTGCTCTGCGCCGTCGCGGCCGTGGCGTTCATCGCGCTGATCCCGGCGCAGCGCGGCTTCATGGTCGGGCAGGCAGCCGGCCGCGGATGCAGCCTGCTGCGCCGGCTGGCCGTCAATCTGCGCTCGCCGCAACAGCTCACACTGTTCGCCGTCGCGTTCGTGCTCACCGGCGGCTTCGTCGCGCTCTACAACTTCCTCGGCTTCCGGCTGTCCGCGCCGCCGTTCGGTCTTCCGCACACGGTGATCAGCCTGGTGTTCGTGGCCTACCTGGCCGGCACCTGGTCGTCGGCCCGATCCGGAGCGGCCGCATCACGATTCGGGCGCAAGCCGGTGCTGCTTGCGGCGGCCGCGGTGATGGCGGCGGGTGTGGCCGCGACGTTGGCCACCCACGTGGTCGTGGTGCTGGCCGGCCTGGTCGTCGCGACCGCGGGCTTCTTCGGCGTGCACGCGATCGCCTCGGGGTGGGCCGCAAGGGCGGCCACCGTCGGCCGGGCGCAGGCCGCGTCGCTGTACAACCTGGCGTACTACGCCGGTTCGAGCGTGTTCGGGTGGCTGGGCGGGGTCATGCTCGACGGCTTCGGCTGGACCGGGGTCGCGACGATGATCCTCGCGCTCACCGCCGTGGCGGCCGTGGCCGCCGCCGTCGTGCTCAGATGAGTCGTGCTCAGATGAGGGCGTCGATCGCCCGGTGGATCCGCTGCTCGCTGACGGGGCGGGGAGTGCCGAGCTGCTGTGCCCACAGGCTGACCCGCAACTCCTGGATCTGCCGCGCAACGTCGCGGACATCGGTGCCCGCCGCCCGGCCGGGGGCCAGCGCGCGCAGCACCTCGTCGTAGGCCTGCTGCACCGCGTGCACCCTGGCCATCCGCTCGCGGTCGGCGTTCAGCGCGTGCGGCAGCCGCTCGAGTCGCCTGCCGATGGCCGTCAGGTAGCGGGTCAGGTCGCTCAGGTGGGCGGCGCCGGTGGCGGCGACGAAGCCGCGCGGCAGCAGGCCGGCCAGCTGGTCGCGGATGTCGGCTATCGAGTCCGCCTGCGCCGCCGACGGTGTCTGCGGCAGTGCCAGTTCCACGTCGTGCGCCGCGGCCAGCACCTTCTGCACGCGGCCGACGATGTCGAGCGTGGTCGGCACCAGCGCGCCGGCCACCCGGTCGCGCAGCGCGGCGAACTCGGCCCGCGTCCACACCGGGACGGGCGCCAGCGCGGCGACGGCGGCATCGGCACAGTCCTCGATCAGCGCCTGCAGTGAGCCGTCGGGATTGGCGCCGAGCACCAGCCGGGTGCGGGTGTCCAGAGCGCGTTCCACGGCCTTGGCCGGTGACGGCGCCGAGAGCCTCAGCAGCCGGCGCACGCCGGGTGTCATCGCG
>NZ_JAUMSQ010000114.1:0-26431 GCF_030519285.1 Mycolicibacterium arseniciresistens | reverse complement strand
CTGCCACCATTGCTCACCTGCGTGCCCGGCGCGGCGGCCGGCTTGTCGTCCGAGCAGCCCACCAGGACGGCGGTGGCTGCGGCCAGACCGATCACACCAGCGACAACTCGCTTCATCGTTTTTCTCCCTCATTCGCGCGCCGCCCCGATGGCGTCGTCGTGGCACAAGTGAAATCCGGCCGGACGGCTACCGATCCCAACTACCGCGGGCCGTCGGCGTCGCCGAGTACGGTGACCCCATGTCCGACGAATCCACCCCCGAGCCGGAAACCGCTGCCCCGCCGCCGCCTCCGCCGCCGGCAGAGGCCCTCGACACCGGCTACACGCCGGGCGGTGTGCCGACATTCGACTCGGTACGCGAGAAGATCGAGAACCGCTTCGGCACATCGGTCGGCGCCTCCGAGTTGGCAGCCGAGACCCCCGAGGGCCGCGCGGCCGACGAACTCTACGAGGAGCGTCAGCGGGCCGCCGCCGAGCGACTGGCTCAGATCCGGGAGTCGATGCGCTCCGAAACCGACTGACGCGCAGAACACCCCACCCGCTTCCGGTATCGGTTTTCACGGAGGCGTTAATGCTGGCAAACATCTGTATCGGCAGCGCAGCGGCTCTATCATCTGTTCAAGTCCGCGGGAGGAGCGTCATGGCCGATGCGCAGCTAAACTCATCGCGAATACTCGAAGTGAGCATGGGGTTCTTCACCGCCAAGACCCTGCTGTCAGCGGTGGAGTTGGGTCTGTTCACCGAACTGGCCCACGACGCGCTCACCGGCCGGGAGATCGGCACCCGCCTCCGATTGCACGAGCGAGCGATCTACGACTTCCTAGACGGGCTCGTGGCCATGGGTTTCCTCGAGCGGGATGGCGAAGGCCCGAGCGCCCGGTATCGCAACGGCGATGAGGCCGCCGCCTTCCTCGACCGGAATCAGCCAACGTACATCGGCGGCCTGCTCGAGATGTTCAACTCGCGGCTGTACGGGTTCTGGGGCGACCTCACCACAGCCCTGAGAACCGGAAAGCCGCAGAACGAGCTGAAGCACACCGGATCATCGATGTTCGCCGAGGTCTACAGCGACGAAGCCCGACTCGAGCAATTCCTGTATGCGATGGCCGGCATCTCACTGGACTCTGCGAACGCACTCGCCGATCGATTCGACTTCGCGAAGTACACGAGCGTCTGCGACGTGGGCGGTGCGACGGGCCAGGTGTCCATGACGCTCGCCGAGCGCCATCCTCATCTGCACTGCACGTCCTTCGACCTGCCGGTAGTGGCTCCCATCGCCGAAAAGGCTCTCGCCGCGGCAGGATTGACCGACCGGGTGACCATCACCTCCGGTGACTTCTTCACCGATCAGCTGCCCCGGGCCGACGTCGTCGTGATGGGACGCATACTGCACGACTGGAACCTCGAGCAGAAGATGCACCTGATTCGCGCCGCCTACGACGCGCTGCCCGCCGGTGGCGCACTCGTGGTGATCGAGTCGCTGATCGATGACGCCCGGCGTACGAACACCGTCGGGCTCATGATGTCGCTGAACATGCTCATCGAATTCGGCGACGCGTTCGACTACACGGGAGCCGATTTCACCGGTTGGTGCCGAGAAGTCGGCTTCGACTCGGTCGAGATCCTGCCGCTGACTCCCGCGATGAGCGCGGCGATCGCCTACAAGTGAACGTTCCGGGGACGACATAAGACAGGATCGACCTGTGCGCTCGTTCACCGTCGCCGAGCGGCGGACCAGATTGGCGCGGCGGCACTTCCTCTGTCCCGGCGCCGCTGCGGCATCCGGCACCGACGTCGCGGCCCGATTGGTCGGATTGCACGGCACCGACCCGGCCACCCCGTACCTCTCCCTGTGGGCCCGGGTTCCCGGATTCGCCGTCACCGACCTGCAACGCGACCTCTACGACGAGCGGACGCTGGTCAAGCACCTCGCGATGCGCCGGACCCTGTGGGTGATCCGCGCGACCGACCTGCCCGCCGTGCAGTCCGCGGCCAGCGAACGGGTGGCCGCCACGGAACGCAGGCGGTTGATCGCCGACGCCGACAAGGCGGGGCTGGCACCCGACGGCAAAACATGGCTCGACACCGCCTGCGCCGCGGTGCTCGCCCACCTCGCCGAACACGGCGCCACCAGCGCGCGCGACCTGCGAATCGCCCTGCCCGAGCTGGCGGGCAGGTACGAGTACGCGCCTGACCGACCGTGGGGCGGTGAGAGCCCGCTGGCGCCAAGGGTTCTCACGGTGCTCGGCGTCCGTGGCGACATCGTCCGCGGACCCAACGACGGCGGGTGGACGGTCAGCAGGCCGCGGTGGGTGCCGACAACGGACTGGCTGGGCACCGTCGGCGACCCGGTCGCGGCCGGCCCGGCGGCCGCGCAGCTGGTTCGGCGCTGGCTCTACGCGTTCGGTCCCGCCACGCTGACCGACGTCAAGTGGTGGTTCGGCAACACCCTGACGTGGGCACGCGCCGCGTTGCGCGACATCGGCGCGGTAGAAGTGCGGCTAGAAGACGGCAGCGACGACGACGCCACCGGCTGGGCGCTGCCCGACGACCTCGAACCCGAACCCGCGTCGCAGCCCTGGGCCGCGCTGCTGCCCAGCCTCGACGTCACCCCGATGGGGTGGTTCGACCGGACCTGGTACCTCGGCGAACACCGGCCACACGTGTTCGACAGCAACGGCAACGCCGGACCCACCGCGTGGTGGAACGGCCGCATCGTCGGCGGATGGGGCCAGGACTCCGGGGGCAGGGTGGTGTTGCATCTCCTCGACGACCTCGGCCGTGACGGCCGCCGTGCCCTCGACCGCCGGGCGGCCGAGCTGACCGAGTGGCTGGACGCCGTCCGGGTCAGCCCGCGGTTCCCGTCACCACTGGGCAGAGCCAGTCGCAGCGAAGCCGGGTTCAGTCCTACTACCAGCCGGTAACCTACGGTCTCGTAGACGAGGAGGTCTCGACGTGACCCATGTGTCGATCGCCATCATCGGCAGCGGCTTCTCCGGACTCGGCGCGGCGATCCGGCTCGACGAGGCCGGACATCGCGACTTCCTGGTCTTCGAACGCGGCAACGACGTCGGCGGGACCTGGCGGGACAACACGTATCCCGGCGCGGCATGCGACGTGCCGTCGCACCTGTACTCGTACTCGTTCGCGCTCAACCCGGACTGGACCCGGTCGTTCTCCGCCCAGCCCGAGATCGAGGACTACCTGCGCGGCGTCGCGCAGCGCGCGAACGTGCTCGACCGGCACGTGTTCGGCTGCGAGGTGCGCCGGACGGCGTGGAATCCCGAGAAATCTCACTGGGAACTGGCTACCGCCAAGGGCGGGTACACCGCCGACATCCTCATCGCCGGATTCGGCTCACTCGCCGAGCCGTCGCTGCCCGCGATCCCCGGCATCGAGTCCTTCGCGGCTGCCGGAGGCGACCTGTTCCACTCCGCCCAGTGGAACCACGACACCGATCTCGCCGGCAAACGCGTCGCGGTGATCGGCACCGGCGCGTCGGCCATCCAGATCGTGCCCGCGATCGTCGACCGGGTCACCCACCTCGGCGTCTACCAGCGCACGGCGCCGTGGCTGCTCCCACGCTTCGACCGGGCCTTCACCGCGCCCGAACGTTGGGCGTTCCGCAACGTGCCCGGCTATCTGCGGCTGGCGCGCGCTGGCATCTACGCCGGCCGCGAGACGCAGGTGGTCGGCCTGGCCAAGAACCCGAACCTGATGAAGGGTTTCGAGCTGCTCTCGCGGGCGAAGATCCGCCGCGAGATCAAGGATCCGGAGCTGCGCCGCAGGGTCACGCCGAACTTCCGGATCGGCTGCAAGCGCATGCTGATCTCCAACGACTGGTACCCCGCGCTCGACCGCGACCACGTCGACCTGATCACCGACGGGATCCAGGAGATCGACGGCCGCCGGATCGTCACCGCCGACGGCACCGTGCGGGAGGTCGACGCACTGGTGGTGGCCACCGGCTTCCACGTCACCGACTCACCGATGTTCGACACCGTCTGCGGCGCCGACGGTGCGAGCCTGACCCAGAAGTTCGCCGACAAGGGGATGCGCGCCTACAAGGGCACCACCATCGCCGGATACCCGAACATGTTCGTACTCGTCGGCCCGAACACGGGCCTCGGCCACAGCTCGATGGTCTACATGATCGAGTCGCAGATCAACTACGTCGTCGACGCCGTCACCACCATGCGCCGACGCGGACTTCGGACCGTAGAGGTCAAACAGCATGCGCTGGACAGTTACAACGACCGGCTGCAGAAGGCGCTGGACGGGTCGGTGTGGATGAACGGCAAGTGCGCGAGCTGGTACCTCGACGCGCACGGCAACAACACCACGCTGTGGCCGGACTTCACCTTCCGGTTCCGGCGCCAGACCCGGCGCTTCGACATCGACGCCTACGAGACCGCGCCCGCCTGAGGGCGGTCAGGCACTCACCTTGCGCCGCTTGCGGGTCGGCGCAGGCAGGTCCAGCATCTCGGCGAGGAAGTGGCCGGTGTAGCTGTCGCGGTTCACCGCGACATCCTCGGGCGTCCCCTGCGCCACGACGGTCCCGCCGCCGGCACCGCCTTCGGGGCCCATGTCGATGATCCAGTCCGAGGTCTTGATGACGTCGAGATTGTGCTCGATGACGATCACCGAATTGCCCTTGTCCACAAGCCCGTTGATGACCTTCAGCAGCTTTCGGATGTCCTCGAAGTGCAGTCCCGTGGTCGGCTCGTCGAGGATGTACACGGTGCGTCCGGTGGACCGCTTCTGCAGTTCGGCGGCCAGCTTGACCCGCTGCGCCTCACCACCGGAGAGGGTCGGCGCGGGCTGCCCGAGTCGCACGTAACCCAGGCCCACGTCGACCAGGGTCTTGAGGTACCGGTGGATGGAGCTGATCGGTTCGAAGAACTCCGAGGCGTCCTCGATGGACATGTCGAGCACCTCGGAGATGGTCTTGCCCTTGTAGTGCACCTCGAGTGTCTCGCGGTTGTACCGGGCGCCGTGGCACACCTCGCACGGGACGTACACGTCGGGCAGGAAGTTCATCTCGATCTTGATCGTGCCGTCGCCCGAGCACGCCTCGCAGCGGCCGCCCTTGACGTTGAACGAGAACCGGCCCGGCTGGTAGCCGCGGACCTTGGCCTCGGTGGTGGCCGCGAACAGGGTGCGGATCTTGTCGAACACGCCGGTGTAGGTGGCCGGATTGGACCGCGGAGTCCGTCCGATCGGCGACTGGTCGACCCGCACCAGCTTGTCGAGCTGGTCGACACCGTTGATCCGGGTGTGGCGGCCCGGCACCTGCCGGGCCCCGTTGAGCTTGTTGGCCAGCACCGAGGCAAGGATGTCGTTGACCAGGGTGGACTTCCCTGACCCCGAGACACCGGTGACGGAGGTGAGCACGCCGAGCGGGAACGACACGTCGATGTCGTGCAGGTTGTGCTCGCGAGCGCCGACGACGGTGAGTTGCCGCTTCCGGTCGATGGGCCGCCGCAGGGCCGGGACCTCGATGCTCTCCTTGCCCGACAGGTAGGCGCCGGTGAGGGATTCGGGGTTGTTGAGCAACTCCTCGTAGGACCCGCTGTGCACGATCCTGCCGCCGTGCTCCCCCGCGGCCGGGCCGATGTCCACCACCCAGTCGGCGTGGGCGATGGTGTCGAGGTCGTGCTCGACGACGATGAGGGTGTTGCCGAGACTCTTGAGCCGCAGCAGCGTGTCGATCAGCCGGCGGTTGTCCCGCTGGTGCAGGCCGATGGACGGCTCGTCCAGCACGTAGAGCACGCCGACGAGGCCGGACCCGATCTGGGTGGCCAGCCGGATCCGCTGCGCCTCACCGCCGGACAGGGTGGCGGCCGCCCGTGACAGCGACAGGTAGTCCAGGCCGACGTCGAGCAGGAAGCCCAGCCGGGACTGGATCTCCTTGAGCACCTGCCCCGCGATGGCCTGCTCGCGGTGGCCGAGGGTGAGCGCGTTGAGGAAGTCGGCGCAGTCCCCGATCGACAGTTCCGCCACCTCGGCGATGGACTTCGCGCCGTGGTCGCCCGCGGCCATGGTGACGGCCAGGATCTCCGGCTTCAGCCGAGTGCCCTCGCAGACCGGACACGGCACGTCGCGCATGAATCCCTCGTAGCGCTCCTTCATCTGCTCCGAGTCGGTCTGCTCCATCCGGCGCTGCAGAAACGCCATCACGCCCTCGAAGTCGGCGTAGTAGGACCGGGTGCGGCCGTACCGGTTGCGGTACCGGACGTGCACCTGCTCGTCGCAGCCCTCGAGGATCGCCCGGCGCGCCTTGGCGGGCAGCTTCTTCCACGGGGTGTCGACGTCGAATCCCATCGACTCGCCGAGACCGGCCAGCATCCGGGTGAAGTACTCGGCCGTCTGCCCCATCGACCACGGCGCGATCGCGCCCTCGGCGAGGGTCATGTCCGGGTCGGGGATGACCAGGTCGGGGTCGACCTCCTTGCGGATGCCCAGGCCGGTGCACTCCGGGCAGGCGCCGTAGGGCGAGTTGAACGAGAACGATCGCGGCTCGAGGTCGTCGACGGCGAGCGGGTGCCCGTTCGGGCAGGCCAGCTTCTCCGAGAAGCGCTGCTCGCGGTGCGGGTGGTCGTCGTCGCGGTCGACGAACTCCAGCACCAGGATGCCGTCGGCGAGGCCGAGCGCCGTCTCCACCGAATCGGTGAGCCGCTGCTTGGCGGTGGCCTTGACGGTGAGCCGGTCGACCACCACCTCGATGTCGTGCTTCTCCTGCTTCTTCAGCTTCGGCGGGTCGGTCAGCGGATACACCACGCCGTCGACCCGCACCCTGCTGTAGCCCTGCGTGTTCAGCTTGTCGAACAGGTCGACGAACTCGCCCTTGCGGGTGCGCACCACCGGGGCCAGCACCTGGAACCGCAGCCCCTCGTCCATCGCGAGCACCTGGTCGACGATCTGCTGCGGCGTCTGGCGGGCGATGCGCTCGCCGCACACCGGGCAGTGCGGGGTGCCGGCGCGCGCGTAGAGGAGGCGCAGGTAGTCGTACACCTCGGTGATGGTGCCCACGGTCGACCGCGGGTTGCGGTTGGTGGACTTCTGGTCGATCGACACCGCAGGCGACAGACCCTCGATGAAGTCGACGTCCGGCTTGTCCATCTGGCCGAGGAACTGGCGTGCATAGGCCGACAGCGACTCGACGTAGCGGCGCTGCCCCTCGGCGAAGATGGTGTCGAACGCCAGCGACGACTTGCCCGAGCCGGACAGCCCGGTGAAGACGATGAGGGCGTCGCGCGGCAGGTCAAGGTCGACACTTCGCAGGTTGTGCTCGCGAGCACCCTTGACGATCAGGCGGTCAGCCAACTGATTTCTCTCCCGTTCCGTCTGTGTCGCGGACCCACATGACACAGCTCGAGTCCATGCTATGTGCCCGGTCCGACAACCCGCCGGGACGGCGGCCGGCGGTCGGATACCGTGGCGGACATGACTGCCATCGACGACAACTACACCGGTCACGTGGAACCACAGATCGCCGCCAAGCGCACGCTGCCCGGCGCCACGATCATCAAGATGTCGGTGGGCCCGATGGACAACAACTGCTACCTCATCACGTGTTCCCAGACCGGGGAGTCGCTACTCATCGACGCCGCCAACGACGCCGATCTGCTGACCGAACTCGTGGAGATGCAGGCACCCAACCTGTCGCTGATCGTCACCAGTCACCAGCACTTCGACCACTGGCAGGCGCTGTCCGACCTGGTCGACATCACCGGCGCGCCCACCGCGGCGCACCGGCTGGACGCCGAACCGCTGCCGGTCCGGCCGGACCGCTTGATCGACGGCGGCGACACCATCGAGATCGGCGAGCTCACCTTCGACGTGATCCACCTGCGCGGGCACACGCCGGGCTCGGTGGCGCTGGCGCTGAGCGGGCCCGCGGCGGGTGACAGCGTGCAGCTGTTCACCGGTGACTGCCTGTTCCCCGGCGGGGTGGGCAAGACGTGGCAACCCGGCGACTTCGAGCAGCTCCTCGGCGACGTCACCAGCCGGGTGTTCGACGTCTACCCCGACACCACCACCGTGTACCCCGGCCACGGCGACGACACCGTGCTCGGCACCGAGCGGCCGCACCTCGGCGAGTGGCGCGAACGTGGCTGGTAGGCCGGTCCCGGACCGGCCGCTCGCCGGTCAGGAATCGGTCTGGGACTACCCGCGCCCGCCGCGGCTCGAGCAGTTCCCGGGCCGGATCACCGTCGAGCTGGGCGGCGAGACCGTCGCGTCCACCAACCGCGGCTGGCGGGTGCTCGAGACCAGCCACCCGCCCACCTACTACCTGCCCATCGACGACTTCCGTCCCGGCGCGCTGCGGGCCGCCGACGGCGCGTCGTGGTGCGAGTGGAAGGGTCACGCCCGCTATTACGACGTGACCGGCGGCGACCGGGTGGCGCCGCGCGCGGCGTGGACCTACCCCGAGCCGACGGCGGGATTCCGTCCACTCGCAGGCGCGGTCGCGGTGATGGCGGCGCAGATGGACCGCTGCACCGTCGACGGCGAGGAGGTGCTGCCGCAGCCCGGCGGCTTCTACGGCGGATGGATCACCAGCCGGGTGGCCGGCCCGTTCAAGGGTGTGCCCGGGTCGATGGGCTGGTAGGCGCGTCAGGCGGGCGGGGTCCAGGCGACCGGCAGGCGCTTGATGCCGTGCACGAACGCCGACCTCAGGATCGCCGGCTCCTCGGTGGCGACGATGTCGGGCACCTGGCGGTGCAGTTCGCCGAAGAGCATCCGGACCTCGCGGCGCGCCAGGTTCGCGCCGAGGCAGAAGTGGGCGCCGCCCGCGCCGTAGCCGATGTGATGGTTCGGCGACCGGGTGACGTCGAAGTACCACGGGTTGTCGAAGACCCTTTCGTCGCGGTTGGCCGAGCAGTACCACATGGACACCTTGTCGCCGGCCCTCATCTGCACACCGCTCATCTCGACGTCGCGGGTCAGGTTGCGCCGCATGTACATGATCGGCGAGCCCCAGCGCACGATCTCCTCGACCGCGGTCGGCGCGACGGCGTCGAAATCCGACCACCACGTGCGGCGCTGGTCCGGATAGCGCGTGAGCGCCACCATGCCGTGACTGATGGCGTTGCGCGTGGTCTCGTTCCCCGCCGCGCACAGCAGGATGAAGAACGAGGCGATCTCCGTCGAGGACAACCGCTCGCCGTTGACCTCGGCCAGCACGAGGTTGGTGGTCAGGTCGTCGGCGGGCCGGGATCGCCGGTCCTCGGCGAGCGCCATGCCGTAGCCGGCCAGTTCGGTGGCCACCGAGACGATCTCGTCGAAGTCCCCGGAGGCCTCGTCGTCGCCGATCCCCATGATCATCGACGTCCAGTGGAAGACCTTCTCCTCGTCTTCGTCCGGGATCCCCATCATGTCGCAGATGATCTGCAGCGGCAGAGGTGCGGCCACCTCGGCGACGAAGTCGGCGCTGCCCTCGGGGTGTGCGGCGATCATGTCGTCGATCAGGCGGCGGGCCCGCTCCGCCACGCTGGCCTCGATCCTCGCCAGCATCTTCGGTGTGAAGGCACGGTTGACGATCGACCGCAGGCGCTGATGGCGCGGGTCGTCCAGCGTGATCATGGAGCCGAAGAACTCCGAGATCTCCGGCGCCTGGTCGCCCAGCGATGTGCTCGTCGGACTGGAGCTGAACAGGTCGGGGTGGCGGCTGGCGTGGTGCACGTCGGCGTGCGACGTCAGCGCCCAGTGCCCGGCGCCGGTGGGGAACCCCGGGAACTGCGGAGCCTCGAAGAACGTGATCGGTGACTCGCGACGCAGGGTGGCGAAGGCGCCGTCGCGGCGGTCGTCGTCCCACGCCCAGAAATCGAGGGATCCGAGGTCGATGTCGCGCAACGGCACGTCGGGTGGCGGAGCACCGTTCTCACGCGGAGAAAGGCCGATCGGGCGGACCGTAGACGTCATATTTGACCTCCTCGACAGCCCGATTGTCACACGGGGAGGCGGCCCCTAGGGGGTGGTGTGCACAATCAGCACATCGGTCTTCGACCGGCGTGCGACGTTGGCGGGAACCGATCCGAGGAGCCGGCCGGCGATGGTGCTCAGGCCGACGTTGCCGACGACGAGCAGATCGGCGTTGACCTCTTCGGCGAGTTCGACCAGGGCGTCGACGGGGGCGCCGACGATGGCCTTCTCCTCGATGTTCTCCGCGCCTGCGGCCTTCGCACGGTCGCGCGCCTCACGCAGGATGGCGTAGATGGGGGCGTTGCCCGACATCTTGTAGCCCTCGTCCTTGAGCACGTCCGCGGCGCGCTGGTCTTCGCTCTGCGGGAAGTACGCCGTCGACACGATCAGCTTCGCACCCGACCCGGCGGCGATCTGGCCGGCGCGGTCGACCGCGCGCAACGAGGAATCCGAACCGTCGGTGCCGACCACCACGGTCTGATAGGCGCTCATCCATGTCCTCCAAGTGTCAGTTGCATCGCCGCCACCCGAGACAGTAACCCGCGCCGCCGTGGAATCGGTGCGATTCACGACACCCGGCAATGGCGTCCGGTCCCGGCAACAGCCGTTCTACCGGCACTGATGTTAGTCACCCCACGCCGCGCGCCGCTTCGTACGGTGACCAACGAGACCCATGCCACTGCCGCTGCGACGAACTCGCACCAGCGGCCCGGACGTGATCCAGGTCATCACAACGGGTTTCACGTCTCCCGGTGGCGCGGATCGAAATTCGACGACGGCGCCTCCCCGACGTGGACGGCAAAGTCGGTGTCGGAGAACGTGTAGCGGTACCACGGTTCGTCATCGCAGCGTCCCAGTTGGGGCCGCAGATTGCTGAACGCTCCGTAGACCACCTTGTAGGGCTGGCCGTTGTACTGCTGGAGGATCTCCTTCCAGGTCCGCGGCGCCGCGCGGATGAAGTCGGCCATGTCCGCGGTCAGGTCCTGCTCCGACATCACCACGACCCCGGGTGGAGGATCGCCGAGTTCGAACACGGTGCTCCGGTCGAAATGCGAACGCACGAACTTGGGACTGATCGGGATGGTGCAGTCCAGCCCGATCTTCGACGCGGTGCCCGGAGCCGCGTCCTCGGCGATCATCGGGTCGACTGTCATCGTGTTGCCGTTCGGGATGGTCACCGTGTCGAGATGCGGCATGTACCGGAAGGCCATCGCGAACTGCACCGCGTTGTCGTCCCAGATGTCGACGTCTTCGTCGAAGACCATCGCGATCTTCGGCAGTCCCTGCTTCGAGCAGGTCAGCATCACCCCGAGAGCCTGCTTGGAGTCGCCGGCGCCGCGCGGCCTGATCTTCGCGTACACGATGTTCGACAGGCCGCCCAGCGGCGCGCGGACCTCCTTGACGTCGATTCCCGCCATCGCCAGGCCGCCGTAGAGATCGGACTCGATCATCGGCAGCTGCAACATGTTGTCGGTGTACCAGGGGTGTTTGCCGCCGATCGTCGCGTGCTGGAAGATGCCGCCCCTGCGGAAGGTCATCGCCTTCACCACCGCACGGTAGTTCGCCTTGATCCCGCCGCCGTACATGCCGGTGAACTCGCCGTACGGTCCCTCGTCGTGGGTCAGCCCCTCCGTCGCCATCAGCTCGCACTCGATGACGATCTCCGCATTGGCCGGCACCAGGAGGTCGATGGTCTCGCACTTCACCAGCTTCGCGGGATGCCCGTAGAAGCTGCCGAGGACCTCGAAGTCGTCGGTTCCGGGCGGCACCCCTGTCAGTGCGGCCACCTTGTCCACCAGAGGCCCGCCCAGGACGATCGCCAGTTCGAGGTTGTGCCCTTTGGCCTGTGCCGCTTGCGCATTCAGGCGGGCCCGGTGCGACGTGCACGTCATGTCGAACATCTTCTCGGTCCTGGTCCGGAACATGCTGCGGTAGATGCCCCAGTCGTAGACACCGGTGTCCGGGTGCTTGGTCACCACCAGGTTGTCGTTCGTGTAGGCGTGCCCGTCACGATCGTGGTGCAGGAAGAGCGGCAGCCGGGTCAGGTCGACGTCGGCACCGGTGAGGATGACTTCCTTGCACGGCGCGGTGTCGACGACCTCGGGCTTGATCCGGCCCTTGCCGAGCTCCACCATCCGCCGCCCGGTCTCACTCTTCTCACAACCGAGCGCCCACGCCGTCTGGACCTGATTCGAATACGCGTTGGCCAGGAACTGGAATTCGCAGTCGGTGACATGCTCGACCAGCACCGCGGTCAGCGGATTGGCCTCCATCACCGCGGGCAACTCGTCCACCCGCTTCTCGTCGGTGATGCGGACCAGCATCCCGGCCTTCTCCATCTCGTCGACGAACTCGCTCAGGCTCTGCTGGGGCATGGCGCGTTCCTCACTCGAATGCCGGTGCGGCGTCGCCGGTCTCGACGTAGTCCCGCAGATGGTGGAGCAGCACGCCCCATGTCGTGTTGCACTTGCGGAAGTTCCCGTGGGTGCCCGGCCAGCCGGCGTGAACGTGCTCGACGAGCGTGCGGCCGTCGTCGCTCGCGGTCAGCGTGAAGGTGGCCGTCGTGCCCACCGAGTCGCCGGGGCCGCGGGTGCACCGCCACCCGACCAGGCGTGGCGAGTCGGAAGTCGTCACCTCCCATCCGAATTCGGGGTGATCGGCGAAACGGAACACCCATTCGCCGCCCACCTCACCGGTGCCCTCCGCCGACGGGGTGTGCCACCCGGCCACACCGTCGCGGGTGGTCAACGCCTCGAACACGCGCTCGGGCGCCGCGGCGATCTTGATCTCGTGATGGATCTCGGGCATCGAGAGGCCTTTCGTCTCTACGGGGTGTTCAGGGCGCCAGTTCCGGGAAGTCGTACTCGCGCCACCCCGGGACGTCGGCGACTTCTGTGAAGTGGCCGACGAACTCGGCGCCGTGCTCGGCGAGCGAGGGGCCGCAGGCATCGCCGGCGATCTTCACCACCGTGCCGTACGGGTAGGTGGCGTCGATGCCGAGTGCCGATCCGGTGCGGCGGTCCGGCTCGAGGGATTCGTCGAGGGTCGGATCCAGCGGCCCGCCGGGCAGGCCGTCGACGATGATCACGTCGCGGGCCGGCTGGGAGCGGAACGCGATGGCCCACTCGACCTCTCCCGGATCCTGGACGTCGATGTCGGGGTCGACGACGATCACCGTCTTGGGCCGGACGTTGGAGCCCATCGCGGTCAGGATGGCGTTGCGGGCCTCACCGGTGAACCGCGGGCGCATCGCCATCACCACGCGAAAGTTCACTCCTCCCGACGGCGGGATCGCCACCCGTTCGATCGTCGGGAACGTCGTCCGCATCGACTTGAGGAACGACGCCTCGAACGCCAACTGCTTGAGCACGTGGTTCTCGGTGGTCGGCTTGCCGGTGAGCAGCGCCTGGAAGTAGGGGTCGTTCCGGTGGGTCAGGGCCAGCGGCCGCGCGATCGGCTTCATCGAACCCGGCGTGTAGTACCCGGTGTACTCCCCCAGCGGACCCTCGAACACGGTCTGGGTGAAGTCGACCTCGAACTCGATGACGAACTCGGCGCGTGCAGGCACCTCCAGATCGATGGTGCGGCACCGCACCAGTTCGACGGCGGCGCCGCGCAGGCCGCCGGCCACCTCGAAGTCGTTCGTGTCGTCGGGCACCTGGATCGGACCGGTGTAGGCGAGCATCGGATCGACGCCGATGACCAGCGCCGCGCGAAACGTCTTGTCGCCGCGGGCGACCGCCTTGGCGATGTGCTTGCCGAAGCGGTGGTTGGGCATCGCCAGGAACGACAGCGTGCGGGAATCGATGACCTCGAACCGGTAGTGCCCGATGTCCGGGACGCCGGTGTCGGGGTCGCGGCTCACCACGATGCCCGGCGTGATGTAGGGCCCGCCGTCGTCGGGGCTGTACCGGGGTACCGGCAACGTCGTCAGGTCGATGTCGTCGCCCAGGATCACGTTCTCGTGCACCGGGGCGTCCTCGACGAGCACCGGCGGGATCCGTCGGCCCAATCCCTCGGTGATGTGCGCCATCACCGCGTCCTCGTCGCAGCCGTACGCGATCAGCGCCTTGGCCCGCGAGTTGTACACCCCGCCGACGAGTGGGAACCGGGTTCCGTTGTCCCGGAACACCACGGCGGGGCCGTTGACCGAAGCGCTCTTGCGCATCGCCTTGGCCACCTCGAGTTCGAGTGCGACAGGCCGGGTGACGTCGATCAACTCGCCTCGGGACCTCAGTGCATCGAGGAACTCCCGGAAATCCTGGAACGGCATCGCGCGGTGCCCCACTCCTGTCGCCCCGAATCCCCAGCAAAGACAATCAGGACCTTACTGGGAGGCCGCGGCGGGTGGGCTCTTTCGGTGTGTATGCGCAGTCGCCGCCGTGCCGGACGACGCACCGGAACGGGACGGACGGGCGAACGGGAATCCGCCGGGTTACGGTTTTGCCGGTTGTCGAGAGGGTAGCGAGTCGAGCGCGTGGATCTTTCACTGAAACCGGAGCGTCGTGAGGACGCCCGTCGAGCACTGCGGGCCGGTCGGTTCGACCCCCTGGTGGTGGCGCTGTTCACCGCCGCGGTGAGCGCTGCCGGCGCCGCCCGGCCGTCGCTGTGGTTCGACGAGGCGGCGACGATCTCTGCCGCGACGCGACCGGTGACGGATCTGTGGCGACTGCTGCACAACATCGATGCGGTGCACGGCCTCTACTACCTGATCATGCACGGGTGGTTCGCCGTGTTCCCGGCGACCGAGTTCTGGATCCGGTTCTCCAGCTGCCTGGCCGTGGCGGGCGCGGCGGCCGGCGTCGTGGTGCTCGGCAGGCAGTTCTCCGGCCGGACGACGGCGGTATGCGCGGGCATCTGTTTCGCGATCCTGCCGCGCATCACGTGGGCGGGGATCGAGGGCCGGTCGTACGCGCTGTCCGCACTCGCCGCGGTCTGGGTGAGCGTGCTGCTCGTCGCCGCCGTCCGTCGCAGGCGCCGCTCGTGGTGGGCGTTCTACACCGGCGCGCTGATCGTGTGCACGGTGCTCAACGTGTTCATGGTGTTGCTCGCGCTGGTGCACGCGGTGCTGCTGGCCGTGCTCGCACCCCGGCGTGCCGCGGTCCTCGGCTGGCTGGCCGCGACTGCGGTGTCGCTGATCGCGGTGACACCGTTCCTGCTGTACTGCCGGACGCAGATCATCCAGGTGCGGTGGATCGCCCCGTTGAGCCTCGACACCGTGGTCGAGATCGCCGAGGAACAGTACTTCGACCACAGCGTGGCGGTCGCGGTGCTCGCCGGCCTCACCATCGCGGCTGCGGTGGTGCTACGGCGGACCCGGGCGATGACCGACGGCGACCGGCGGCTGGCCGTCCTCACCGCCGCGTGGGTCGCGCTGCCGACCGCGGTGCTGGTGGCCTATTCGGCGCTGGCCGGACCGATCTACTACCCGCGCTACCTGACCTTCACCGCGCCCGCGATGGCGCTGCTGCTCGGTGTGTGTGTCACCACCGTCGCCCGCAGCCGCGAGCGGATCACCGCCTGGCTCGCGGTGTTCGCGCTGGCCGCCACACCGAACTACCTGTTCGTACAGCGTGGGCCGTACGCCAAGGAGGGCATGGACTTCAGCCACGTCGCCGACGTCATCTCCGCGCACGCACAGCCGGGCGACTGCCTGGTGCTGGACAACACCACCGACTGGAAGCCGGGCCCGATCCGGCCGCTGACGGCGGCGCGTCCGGCGGCCTACGCGGAGCTGGTAGACCCCGGCCGCGGCCGGCGCGCGGCCGAGCGCGGTTGGCTGTGGGACTCCCATCTCGGTATCCGCGGCGTCGCCGACCGCATCCAGGAGTGCACCGTGCTGTGGACGGTGTCCGAGCGCGACGAGACGGTGCCCGACCGCGAATCCGGGACGACGCTGGACCCCGGGCCGCGGCTCGGCGGTGCACCGGCCTATCGGGTGCCCGAACGGATGGGCTTCCACGTCGTGGAACGGTGGCAGTTCAGCTTCGCCCAGGTGGCCAAGTCGACCAGGTAGCCCGATAGAACTCCGTGCAGGCGGGTAGCCCTGCCGACATGGCCGCTCGTCCGCCCGGCGCTCAGGAGTTCGTCCCCGCCACCACCGATCTCGCGGTACTGGCCGATGCGGCCCAGGGCTGCAAGGGCTGCGATCTGTACCTCGACGCCACCCAGACCGTCTTCGGGGCGGGCAGCGCAGCGGCGACGATGATGCTGGTCGGCGAACAACCCGGCGACCAGGAGGACCGGGCGGGTGCGCCGTTCGTCGGCCCGGCGGGCAAGCTGCTCGACCGCGCGCTCGTCGCCGCCGGAATCGACCGCGACGCCGTCTATGTGACCAACGCCGTCAAGCACTTCAAGTTCACGCTGCCCGAGCGGGGCACGCGCCGGATCCACAAGACGCCGAGCCGCACCGAGGTGGTGGCCTGCCGCCCGTGGCTGATCACCGAGCTGGACGCCATCGAGCCCGACGTGGTGGTGCTACTCGGCGCGACGGCCGCGAAAGCATTGCTGGGCAACGACTTCCGTATCACCGCCCACCGCGGCGAGGTGCTGCGCCTGCCGCCGTCGACCACCGGCCTGGACCTCGACCCGCAGGTCGTGGCCACCGTGCACCCGTCATCGGTGCTGCGGGGCCCGCCGGAGGACCGGGAGAAGGCGTTCGACGGCCTGACCGCCGACCTGCGGGTTGCCGCCGGCCTGCTCGGTCAGCCGCGGCCGAAGTAGACCTCCTGCGTCACCGTGCAGAGCAGTTCGCCGCCGCGATTGAACATCGTCGCCGTGGCCAGGCCGCGGCCGTCGATGCCGCTGGGCGACACCTGGTCGGACAGGATCCAGTCGGACAGCCGCGGCGGCCGGTGGAACCACATCGCGTGGTCGATCAACGCATTGAACACGCTGGTCTGTGTGGTGCGCCGCATCGTCATCGTGGTCTCCAGCACGGTGGTGCCCGAGACGTAGACGAGCAGTGCGGTATGGATCAGCGGGTCTGTGCCTGCCAGCACGGCTGCATCGCCGGCGGGGCGCCACCACATCCGGATCCGCGGCGACGGCTCGGGGAGGTCGAGCGCGAGTCGAGGCGGGGGGTCGGCGTAGCGCAACTCGAACGGCTGCGGCCGAACCCAGTAGCCGCCCACCTCCTCGGCGTAGGGCCGCAGCTGCTCCTGGATCGGCGTCAGATCGTCGGGCGCGGGAACCTCGGGCAGCGGCTGGTGGTACTCCAGGCCGTCCACCGGTGTGGTGAAGGAGGCGAGCGCCTCGAGCAGCACCTGGCCGTCCTGGCGGCCCGTCAGCCGACGGGTGGCAAGCGTGCCGCCGTCGCGCAACCGGCTCACCTCGAACTCGACCGGATAGCGGGCGTCCCCCGCACGCAGCAGAAAGACGTGGAAGCTGTGCGGCAACCGGCCGGGAGCCGTCCGTCCGGCGGCGACCAGCGCCTGCCCCGCGATGTGGCCACCCACGATGTGGTGGTGGGCGTTGTCGAGCTGCGTGGCGAGGAACGCGTCCTCACCTACCTGCGCGACGTCCAGGGTGTCGACGATGTCGGCCAATTGCGGGGACTGCACCGGGGCATCATGCCCGACGCCGCGCGGCGTGGCTCACCACCGTCCCTCGGTCAGGCAAGATGACCACGTGGACGGACAGGGTCGCTGATGCGTGTCGATGACCGCATCTACCGGCTGCTGCAGTCGCCGATGCCGGCGTTGTCGCTGCGCACGATCGTGATCGTCGCCGCGGTGTCGGTGACCGCGCTGGTGATCACGCTCGGGGTGTGGGTATGGGTCGGCGTCACCAACGACCAGTACAGCCAGCTGGACCGGCAGCTCGACTCCGTGAGCAGCCTGGGCGACATCAGCACGCTGCTCAACCCGCAACCGCTGCCCACCGGGGGAACGATCCCGAACGGCACCCTCATCCGGACCGCCCGCATCAGCGGCGTCACGCTGTCGGTGCCCCGCGACACCGTGCTGCCCCAGCTGCCGGACGGCTACGCCGACACCACGATCGACGGCGTCGAGTACCGGGTGCGCACCTTCACCGCGGGGCCGGCGTCGATCGCCCTCGGCGCGCCGCTGGCCGAGACGCAGAAGCGGATCGATCAGCTGCACCTTCGGGTACTGCTCATCTGCGGCGGCGTCCTCACCGCCACCGTGGTCGTCGTCTGGGTGATGTGGCTGATCATGATCAACCCGTTCCGGCTGCTCGCCGAGCAGGCTCGGGCCATCAATGCGCAGTCGAATCCCGACGAGGTGCAGGTGCGCGGCGTGTGGGAGGCCGTCGAGATCGCCGAGGCGGTCGAGGGCATGCTGGCGCGCATCGGCGACGAGCAGGCGCGCACCAAGGCGGCGCTGGAGTCGGCGCGCGACTTCGCCGCGGTCGCCTCACACGAACTGCGGACACCGCTGACCGCGATGCGCACCAACCTCGAAGTGCTCGCGACGCTGAACATGACCGACGATCAGCGGGCGGAGGTGATCGGCGACGTCATCCGGACCCAGAGCCGCATCGAGTCCACGCTGACAGCCTTGGAGCGGCTGGCACAGGGTCAGTTGATGACCGCCGCGGACCATGTGCCCGTCGACCTCACCGAACTCCTCGACCGGGCCGCCCACGACGCGGTGCGCAGCTACCCCGGCCTCGACGTGTCACTGGTGCCGTCGGCGCCTGTGCACATCCTCGGGCTGCCCGCCGGACTGCGCCTGGTGGTCGACAACGCCATCGCCAATGCCGTCAAACACGGCAAGGCGACCGAGATCCGGTTGAGCGCACTACATTCCGGCGACAACGTGGAGGTCGCCATCGACGACAACGGCGCCGGCGTGCCCGAGCAGGAACGCACGCTGGTGTTCGAGCGGTTCTCCCGCGGGTCGACCGCCTCGCGCTCGGGCTCCGGGCTCGGTCTCGCACTCGTCGCGCAGCAGGCCGAACTGCACGGCGGCACAGCCTCGTTGGAGACCAGCCCGATGGGTGGCGCCCGGCTGCTGCTCAAGCTGCCCGCGGTGCGCTGAAGCGAATCCGCGGAATCGGCCACGGGGCCACCGGACGGCGCTAACGTTCGCCGTGGCGTGGCCGTCCCACGCCGGGGAGGTTCCGCATGCCCGAGGACGCCATCACCATCGGCGGTGTCGATCTCACCGACCCGGATACCTACACACACGGAATGCCCCACGAGGCGTTCGCCGCGCTGCGCCGACGCGCCCCGGTGGCCTGGCACCCGCACGGCGACAGCGGCTTCTGGGCGCTGACCGGCTACGACGAGGTGCGCGCGGTGTCGCGGGACAGCGCGACGTGGTCGTCGCAGACGGCCGGGGTGTTCTTCGACGTGCCCCCTCCCGAGAATCTCTTCCAGCTGGAACTGATGATGCTGACCATGGATCCGCCGCGGCACACGTCGCTGCGCACACTGGTCAGCAAGGGTTTCACCCCGCGCCACGTCGCCCGGCTGAGCAGCCACCTGACCGACATGGCACGGCAGATCGTCGACGACGTGGTCGAGCGTGGCGAGTGTGACTTCGTCGCCGACGTCGCCGGGGCGCTGCCGTCCTACGTCATCGCCGAGCTCCTCGGCATCCCGCTGGAGGACGGCCGCCGGTTGTATGCGCTCTCCGAGCAGATGAACACCGGGGACATGGGTCCCGCCGTCGAGCAGGCCCAGATGCAGGTCTTCGAGTACGCCAACGACCTCGCCGCCCGCAAGCGCGCCGAACCCGCCGACGACATCGCGACCGCACTGTTGCGAGCCGAGGTGGACGGTGAGCGCCTGACCGACTTCGAGTTCAACATGTTCTTCCTGCTGCTGCTGAACGCGGGCGGCGACACCACCCGGAACCTGATCGCCGCAGGAACTGTCGCGCTGCTGGAGCACCCGGACCAGCGGGCCCGGCTGATGGACGACCCGTCGCTGCTGCCGACCGCCATCGAGGAGATGCTGCGTTACACCAGTCCCGTCCTGGCGTTCACCCGGACCGCCACCTGTGACACCGATTTGGGTGGCATCGCGATGCCCGCCGGCGGGCGGGTCGCGATGTTCTACCCGTCGGCCAACCGCGACGAGGCCCACTTCGCCGATCCGGACCGCTTCGACGTCGGCCGCACGCCGAATACGCACCTGGCCTTCGGCGGTGGCGGCACGCACTTCTGCCTCGGCGCCAACCTCGCCCGCGTGGAGGCTGCCGCGATCTTCCCCGAGGTGCTCACCCGGATGGCCGACCTCGAGCTGGCCGGACCGGTCGAGCGGGTGCGATCGGTGTTGATGAACGGGATCAAGTCGATGCCCGTCCGCTTCACCCCCGCCGCGGTCGCGGTGTGAAGAAGCTGCTCGAGATCTTCCTGAGGCATTTCGAATTCCTCTACGCGGACCCGCGGTACCGGTTCACCGACTCGCGGACGCATGCGCCGAACGCCTCGCTGACCGTTTCGGGACCCGACGTGACGTGGTGGATCACCCTCGACCGGGGGCAGCTGGAGCTGTCCGTGGCACCGACCCGTCTTCCCGGCGACAGCTTCTGGATCTCGTTGATCAGGCAGTACGTGCGGGGCGACGACGACATCTGCTACCTGTCCGCCGCTGACGAAATCGACTGGGCGCGAGAGAACGTCGGACAGATCGAACGGCTGTTCTCGGAGGCCTCCGACGTCGAGGCCGTGACGCACACGCTCGCGGATCTGCGCCGGAAGAACGGGGAGAAACGCTGGGGGCCCGCAGCGTCGACGTAGCGACGACGAGCTGCGCTTTATTACTTTGAGCGGATGACGGGATTCGAACCCGTGTAAACGGCTTTGCAGGCCGGTGCCTAGCCACTCAGCCACACCCGCGATGGTCTCCACCATGTCAGCCGGCGCACCGCTGCGCCAGGGTTTCGATCACCGTGATCGGCGGTCGGCGCGGCGCACCCGGCCCGACAGCGGGTGCAGCTAATTTGGTCGGCATGGAGGCGTGGCTGGCGGCCGGTGACCCGTTCTTCGGCGGTCCCGGTCAGGGCCCCCGCCAAATCGTGGAACTGTTCGTCGCGTTCGGCCTCACCGCACTCATCGGCGTGGAACGCGAGATCCAGGGCAAGAGCGCGGGGCTGCGCACCCAGACCATCGTCGGGACCGCCGCGGCGCTGATCCTGCTGGTGAGTAAGTACGGGTTCCTCGACGTCGTCGTGCCGGGCACCGTCGAAGTGGACCCGTCGCGGGTCGCGGCTCAGATCGTCTCGGGCATCGGATTTCTCGGGGCCGGCATCATCATCTTCCGCCGCGGCTCGGTGCACGGCCTGACCACCGCGGCCGCGGTGTGGGAGTCGGCCGCGATCGGCATGGCTGCCGGCGCAGGCCTCCTGCTTCTCGCCTGCACAGTCACGGCCATGCACTTCCTGATCGTGCTCGGGTTCATGCCCCTGACGCGCCGCCTCGCGGCCCGGCTCAGCGGTTCGATCCGCCTGCATCTGACGTATGCGGAGGGTCGCAGTGTCATGCGCGAGGTACTGGCCGCCTGCGACCGGCGCGGGTGGCAGCTCTCCGAGCTCGCCTCCGACACCGGCGGTGAGCCCCTCGGAGCGCCCGCACACAGTGCCGGTGTGCTGTTGACGTTGAGCGGCAACGGCATCCTCAACGCGCCGACCTTGCTCGCCTCGATCGACGGTGTCACCTCGATCCGCCAACTCGAGGACGACCCCGACTAGGAATCGCGGCTCGCGTGATAGGAGGCGAGCAGTCCGACCGCGGCAAGGGCTGCGAACACGGCGAACAGCCATCGGGCCGCGGCGACGTCGCCGCCGTCGGCCATGTTCACCACCACGCCGGCCAGCCCGGCGCCGATGGCACCCGAGACCAGCTGCACCGTGTTGATGGCCGCTGCGGCGGCACCGCTCTCGACAGGATCGTCGTCCACCCCCATGATCCAGGCGGACAGATGCGGCCACGCCACCCCGACCCCCACACCGGCGACGAACAGGCCGACCGCCCACACCGCGATCACCGGCCAGCGCGGACCGTCGTCGACCGTGAGTGCCGTCACCGCGAGCCCGACGGTCATCAGCAACGGCGCGACCGCGACCAGCCGGGCGGCCCGCCGTCCGTCGGCCGACGCGCTCATGATCTCCGAGGTGGTCCAGCCGATCGCCAGCACCGCGCCCAGGAATCCCGCCACGACCGGCGCCATGCCGGCGAGCCGCTGACCGAACAACGGCACGTACATGTCGGCCATCGTGGCGGCCATCAGGATGCCGATCGTCAGGTACATCCACTTGAGCGGTCCGGGTCTGAACGCCGCGCGGGGCAGCACCCGGGCCTTGGCGCGGCGGTCGACGAACAGGAAGAAGGCGATCAGCAGGACACCAATGGCGAGCATGCCCGCCGTCGCCGCGGGGTGGTGCTGCACGCCGGCGATGCTGATGGCCAGCGCCGACGCGCCCAGCAGCAGCAGCGACCCCAGCGGAACACCGGTGCGCACGGACGGCGACTTCTCGCCGGTGTCGGGTAGCGCGATCGGCACGAGCACCATCATCGCCACGGCCAGGATCGCCAGTGAGCCGAAAGCCCAACGCCAGAGGCCGAACTGAGCGAACACGCCACCCATCGACGGACCGATGATCACGCTGACACCCCACATGGCGGACACCAGCGCCGACGCCCTGGTCCACAGCCAGCTCGGCAGCGCGGCGTTGATCACCGCATAGCCCAGTCCGGCCAGCACGCCGCCCGCCGCGCCCTGCAGGGTGCGGGCGACGAGCAGCAGCTCCATCGACGGGGCGACCGCGCAGCCCACAGTGCCCAGCGCGAAGAGACCCAGGGTGACCAGGTACGACGCGCGCGGGCCGAATCTCAGCAGCAGTGGGTTGACCGCCGTGGCCGCGACCACCGAGCCCACCAGATACACCGCCACCACCCAGGCGTAGAACCGCTGACCGCCGATGTCGGCGACAGTGCTGGGCAGCAGGCTGATGGTGAGAAACTCGTTCGTCGCGTACAGCCCGACGCCGCCTGCGAGAAGCGTTGCAGTGCCGATCCGTTCGCGGCCCAGAAGCGCGCGCCAAGTGCCGGCCGGGGCGGTGGTCACGTCATTCACATCCGCCACGCTAGGAGCTCAACCGCCGTTGAGGTCAAGCCCGGCGGCCGGTCACTTCAGGCCCGCGGCATCCATGCCGCGCAGTTCCTTCTTCAGGTCGTGGATCTCGTCGCGGATCCGGGCGGCCAGCTCGAACTGCAGGTCCCGTGCGGCCGTCATCATCTGCTCGGTCAGGTCCTTGATCAGGTCGGCGAGTTCGGCACGCGGCATGTTGGAGGTGTCACGTCCCTCCACGATGCCCGCGCTGACCGCCCGGCCCGGCTCGCCCTGCGCGCGGCGGCCCCTCGACGCGTTGCGGCCGGACCCGCCGACTTCGACGGTCTCGCTGTCGTCGGCCTCGCGGTACACCTGGTCGAGGATGTCGGCGATCTTCTTGCGCAGCGGCTGCGGATCGATGCCGTGCTCGGTGTTGTAGGCGATCTGCTTGGCCCGGCGCCGTTCGGTCTCGTCGATGGCCTGCTTCATCGAGTCGGTCATGGTGTCGGCGTACATGTGCACCTCGCCGGACACGTTGCGCGCCGCGCGGCCGATCGTCTGGATCAGGCTGCGGGGTGAACGCAGGAAGCCTTCCTTGTCGGCGTCGAGGATCGCGACGAGCGACACCTCGGGCAGGTCGAGGCCCTCGCGCAGCAGGTTGATGCCCACCAGCACGTCGTACTCGCCGAGCCGCAACTGCCGCAGCAGCTCCACCCGCCGCAGCGTGTCGACCTCGGAGTGCAGGTAGCGGACACGGATGCCCAATTCGAGGAGGTAGTCGGTGAGGTCCTCGGACATCTTCTTGGTCAGCGTGGTGACCAGCACGCGTTCGTCACGCTCGGTGCGCTTGCGGATCTCACTGATGAGGTCGTCGATCTGGCCCTTCGTCGGTTTGACGATCACCTGTGGGTCGACGAGCCCGGTCGGCCGGATGACCTGCTCGACGAACTCACCGCCGGCCTGGCTCAGCTCGTAGGGACCCGGTGTGGCCGACAGATACACCGTCTGGCCGATGCGGTCGGCGAACTCCTCCCACGTCAGGGGGCGGTTGTCGACGGCCGACGGCAGCCGGAAGCCGAAGTCGACGAGATTGCGCTTGCGGGACATGTCGCCCTCGTACATGCCGCCGATCTGCGGCACCGTCACGTGTGACTCGTCGATGACGAGCAGGAAGTCCTCGGGGAAGTAGTCGATCAGCGTGGCGGGTGCGGTGCCCGGCCCACGACCGTCGATGTGCCGCGAGTAGTTCTCGATGCCCGAGCAGAACCCGACCTGCTTCATCATCTCGAGGTCGTAATTCGTGCGCATCCGCAGCCGCTGGGCCTCGAGCAGCTTGCCCTGGCCCTCCAGTTCGGCGAGCCGTTCCTCGAGCTCCTTCTCGATGCTGGAGATGGCCTGCGCCATCCGCTCGGGCCCCGCCACGTAGTGGGTGGCGGGGAAGATACGCAGCGAGTCGACCTTGCGGACCACGTCGCCGGTCAGCGGATGCAGGTAGTACAGCGCTTCAATCTCGTCACCGAAGAACTCGATGCGGACCGCCAGCTCCTCGTAGGAGGGGATGATCTCGACGGTGTCGCCGCGCACCCGGAACGAGCCGCGGGTGAAGGACATGTCGTTGCGGGTGTACTGCACGTCGACGAGCAGACGCAGCAGCGCGTCGCGCTGCACCTCGTGGCCGACCTGCAACTCCACCGACCGGTCCATATAGGACTGCGGAGTGCCAAGGCCGTAGATGCAGGACACCGACGCGACCACGACGACGTCCCGCCGGGACAGCAGGCTCGACGTGGCCGAGTGCCGCAGCCGCTCGACGTCGTCGTTGATCGAGCTGTCCTTCTCGATGTAGGTGTCGGTCTGCGCGATGTACGCCTCGGGCTGGTAGTAGTCGTAGTACGACACAAAGTACTCGACCGAGTTGTGCGGCAACATCTCCCGCAACTCGTTGGCCAGCTGCGCGGCCAGTGTCTTGTTCGGCGCCATCACCAGCGTGGGACGTTGGAGCCGCTCGATGAGCCAGGCGGTGGTGGCCGACTTGCCGGTGCCGGTGGCGCCCAGCAGGACGATGTCACGCTCCCCCGCCCTGACCCGGCGCTCGAGTTCCTCGATCGCCGCCGGCTGATCGCCCGCGGGGTCGTAGGGGCTGACCACCTCGAACCGGTCACCGGTGCGCACCATCGCCTCGACAGGGCGGTACTCGGAGTGCGCGAGTACGGGGTGTTCGGTAGCGAAAGCCATGTTCACCAGGGTAAGCGCGAGGTACGACAAGTTCATTCCCCGCGGCCGTCCAAACGCCTTATCCTGACGCCATCCACCCGCCGAAGACCGAGACATTCGACCTGCGCGCCCGCACGAACACCGACCCCAAGGGCATCGTGCGGGCGGTCGACGTCTACACGGTGAAGCCATGGGGGCTGTACGTCGCGCGACCGACGCCCGGCCGCGCGCAGTTCCACTACCTCGAGTCCTGGCTGCTGCCCGCCCTGAACCTGCGTGCCACCGTGTTCCACTTCAATCCCGGCCACGAGCGCGACCAGGATCACTATCTCGACGTCGGCCGATACACCGCCGGGCCCGACGTCTGGCGGTCCGAGGACCACTATCTGGACCTGGCGGTGCGCACCGGCCGCGGGATCGACGTGCACGACGTCGACGAACTGCTGGCCGCGGTCTGCGACGGCCTGCTCACACCGGAAGTTGCTGAGCGCGCGGTGCGGACGATGATCGACACCGTCGAAGGGCTGACCCGGCACGGCTATGACCTGCACAGCTGGCTGGCGGACAACGGCGTGGCCCTGACGTGGCGCGGGTAGTAAGGTCGGCTCATGAGTTTCGTCAGGCGCGGATGGGTGGTGGCTGCCGCGACGGCCACGCTGTTCGCGGGCGCGCAGCTGACTCCGGCTCTCGCGCCGGCCGATCCCGAGGGACAACCGCAGGTGGAGACGCCGCCCACGGGTCCCGAGGTGCTGCACAACATCATCTACCGGGCCCGTGTCGACGGGGTGTCCCGCGGGGCGACGATCACCTACGCCGCCGAGGGTGACCAGACCCAGACGGCGAATCCGACGATGGTCCCCGGTCGGATCGTCGACATCAACACCGTGCTGCCCGCTTCCGGCGTCGCCACGATGAAGGTGCAGGTCAAGTGGCCGTACTCGGCGAACCTGCACTGCGAGATCCTGGTCGACGACCAGTTGGTGGCCCAGGCGGACGACTTCGTCGCCCCGCGACTGATCCCCAACCGCGACGACCCGGACTTCGGTTCGCTGTCCTGCCAGGCCCCGGTGACCGCTGAGGCACTGCCCGCGCCGGTCGACCCGGCTGCCGCGCCGCCCGCGGACGCGCCGGCGCCTCCGGCCTGACCGACCCGCCTCGACATTGCCTACAGCGCGTGTCGGTAGCGCGTTCTATACTCGAACACATGTTCGAAGAGTTGGTTATCCACTGACTCAAACTTTGTGGCAGGGTCGCGCGATTAACAGTG
>NZ_JAUMSQ010000113.1:0-26897 GCF_030519285.1 Mycolicibacterium arseniciresistens | reverse complement strand
GGTCGACGGCGTCGACCCGGCCTCCGACGTGGAGGCGGTCACCGGCGCCGGGCTCACCGGCCGCCGCGACGGCAAGGTCCTCCGACTGGGCCGCCCCGGCTGGCTCGACGCCGGCCCGCTCGCCGACGATGTAGCCCGGATGCAGCACGACGGCGCCACCGCGGTCCTCGTCGAACAAGACGGACAGACGATCGGGGCGATCGCGGTGCGCGACGAGCTGCGACCCGAGGCCGCCGACGTGGTCGCCCAACTGCACCGCGACGGCTATCACGTCGCGATGCTCACCGGTGACAACCACGCCACCGCCGCCGCACTCGGTCAAGAGGTGGGCATCGACGCCGTGCACGCCGAGCTGCGACCCGAGGACAAAGCGGCCCTGGTGGCACAGCTGCGCCAGCAGCGGTCCACCGCGATGGTCGGTGACGGGGTCAACGACGCACCCGCGCTGGCCACCGCCGATCTGGGCATCGCGATGGGCGCGATGGGCACCGACGTCGCGATCGAAACCGCCGACGTCGCCCTGATGGGTGAGGACCTGCGCCATCTTCCGCAGGCGTTCACCCATGCCCGCCGGGCCCGGCGCATCATGCTGCAAAACGTCGGCCTCTCACTGGGGTTGATCACCGTGTTGATCCCGTTGGCACTGTTCGGGGTGCTCGGCCTGGCCGCGGTGGTGCTGGTGCATGAGCTCGCCGAGATCGTCGTCATCGCCAACGGCGTGCGCGCCGGTCGCACCAAACCGCTGGACACCATCCCCAGCGACCGCTCGGCAACACCGGAACCCGCGGCGCCGATGCACGCCACGCAGTGACATCCTCGTCGCCGACACGTGCACGAGTCGTCCTGGTTGCCCTTGCGGTGGCGCTGGCCGCGCTTGACCTGGCTTTGAAAGGCTGGGCCGTGCGCGGCCTGGGCCGCGGTGAGGCCATTGATCTGTGGGTGATCCAGCTTCGGCTGGCGTTCAACCCGGGCGTCGCGTTCAGCATGGGCGACACCATGCCCACGTGGGTGCTGCTCGGAATTAGCGGGCTGGTCATCGCCGGGTTGGCCATCTATGCCTGGCGATCGGCGAGCAGCGCCCCCCTTGTGGTGCGATTCGCGGTCGCGATGGTCCTGGGCGGGGCGGTGGCCAACTTCATCGACCGTGCCCGCGACGGGGTGGTGACCGACTACCTGCACACGGGCTGGTTTCCGACGTTCAACGGCGCGGACGTGCTCATCGTCGTCGGCGCAACGACGTTGATCCTGGCGATTCTGTATGCCGAGCGCGAGCGGGCGAGGGCGGAGGGTAGCCATGACCCGGCCTCGTGAGGATCAGTTGGTGCGGCGCGGCTTGGCGCTGGCCTGGTTCATCGTCGTGTGGGACGTCATCGAGGGCATCATCGCCGTCACCGCCGGCCTGGCGGCCAATTCCATCGCCTTGGTGGGCTTCGGCATCGACTCCACCATCGAGGTCTTCGCCGCGTCGGTGGTGATCTGGCAACTCCGCGGCGGTGCCCACGCCCGAGAGGCGCCGGCGCTGCGCATGATCGCGATCACCTTCTTCGCACTCGCGGGCTACGTGAGTTTCGAGTCGGTGCGCGACCTGATCGGGCGCGAGGCACCAGGCGAGTCGCTGATCGGCATCGTGCTCAACGTGATTGCGTTGATCGTCATGATTCCGGTCGCCCTGGCCCAGCGCCGCACCGGACAGCAGCTGAACAATCCGGTGCTGGTGGCCCAGTCGACCGAAACGTGGATGTCGAACGCATTGTCGGTCACCGTGCTCGCCGGCCTGGGTTTCAACAGCCGCGCTCGGGTGGTGGTGGGCTGACCCCGCCGCTGCCCTCGTGGTCGCCGCGCTCGCCGCATGGTCCGGGCGCCAAGCATGGCGCGAAGCAGCCGAACACTGACCCGCAGCAGTCTAATAATCGGTTTATGCCGTTGTTTTCGGGGAAAGCCGATGATAGTTTCGTAACTAGATTGATCGCTAATAGACGGTGACAGTGACAACTACCGCTGCGTTTTCAGGGAGGTCGTCATGACTACTTCGCATGCGCACCGGTGGTGGGCGTTAGCCGGGATGTGGGTCGCGGCGCTGGCGTTGGGCTTTGACATCACGATCATGAATGTGGCGCTGCCGACGCTGGCCACCGACCTGTCGGCCGGCACCGACGCGTTGCAGTGGATGGTCAACGCCTATGTCCTGGTGTTGGCCGGTTTGATGCTGGTGTGCGGCGCGCTGGGGGATCGCTACGGGCGCCGTCGGCTGCTGCTGATCGGGCTGGCGCTTTTCGGTGCATCGTCGGCGGTGGCTCCGTGGGTCGACAGCGCGGCCGGCGTTATCGCGGCCCGCACGGTCATGGGCATCAGCGCCGCGATCATCCTGCCGGTGATCTTCGCACTGCTGCCCGTGCTGTTCGGCCCTGAAGAGCGCGGCCGCGCGGTGTCGTTGACGGTGGTCGCGGTCGGCCTCGGCATACCGCTGGGCCCGATTCTGGGCGGCTGGCTGCTCGAGCACTTCTGGTGGGGCTCAATCTTTTTGATCAACGTGCCGATGGCGGTATTGGCCGTGGTGGCCATCGCGTGGCTGCTGCCCGAGTCGCGCGACACCCACCCGCGCCGCCCCGATGTGCTCGGTGGACTGCTCTCAACCGTCGGGCTGCTCGGATTTGTGTACGGGTTCATCGAGGCGCCCAACCGCGGATGGAGCGACCCGCTGGTGCTGGCCGCGGTGGCGCTTGGGGCCGCCCTACTTGTCGTCTTCGTGGTGTGGGAACAGCACATCCGCGACCCGATGATCGACCTGCCGCTGTTTCGTCAGCGCGAGTTCCTCGGCGGCAGCATCGGCGGAGTCCTGGTGACGTTCGGGCTGCTCGGCCTGTTGTTCGTCATCCCGCAATACCTGCAGCTGGTACTGGGTCACGATCCGCTGGCCACGGGGCTGCGGCTGCTGCCGCTGATGGGTGGCCTGGTGATCGGAGCCCCGCTGGGTGAGCGGCTCGCCGCCCGCGTGGGCTACCGCGCCCCGGTCGCCGCTGGACTGGTGGTCCTGGCCGCGGCACTGGCCCTGGGCGCCACCACCTCACTTGATTCCGGGTACGGGTTTGTCGCCGGCTGGCTGGCCGTCGCCGGACTCGGCATCGGGCTGGCGCTGTCACCGGCCATGGACGCAGTGCTGTCAGCCCTGCCCGAGGACCGCGCCGGATCCGGCACCGCGATCGCGATGACGCTGCGCCAAACCGGGGGCGCGCTCGGCGTCGCGGTGCTGGGCAGCGTGCTCGCCCAGGGCTACACCTCGCGCCTCGACATCACCGGCTTGTCTCCCGCCGTCGCGGATGTAGCACGTGAGTCGATCGCGGGCGGACTCGCCGTCGCCCAACAGCTCAACAACGCCGGCCTTGCCGCCAGCGCCTCGGCGGCATACGTTCACGGCATGACTCTAGTGCTGGTGGTCACCGCGACGGTCACCGCACTCGGCGCCGGGGTCGTGACCGCTCTCCTGCAGGGGCGAAAAGCACCCCAATCGACACGGGATGCGCGCGATGCGAGCCTGCAGCGGAGGTGACCCTCCAACGTTATGGATGCTGTGAACGTGAGCGACCACGCCGCGGTGGCCTTCTTGGACCTGGCCGGGTTCACTGCGCTCACCGCGGTGCGCGGCGACCAGGAAGCCGCTGACCTCGCCGAGCAATTCGCGGCCTTAACCACCGCGGCGCTCGGCCCCGACGATCGGCTGGTGAAAACTCTCGGCGACGGGCTACTACTCACCTCTCCCACCGCGCCGTCGGCGCTGGCGTTGGTGCGCCGCGTGATCGAGCTGTGCACCCACACCAACCGGTTTCCGGTGCTGCGCGGCGGCATTCACTACGGCCCAATCGTGCAGCGCCACAACGACATCTACGGCCACACCGTCAACTTGGCCGCGCGCGTCGCCGAGGCCGCCGTCAACGGACAGATCCTGCTGACACAAGAGGTCGCCGCGGCCGCCCGCGACGAGGGGCTCACTGTCACCGAAGGGGGCCCGACGAGATTCCGCAACATCACCGCACCGGTGGACGTGTTCGCCCTCGACCTCGACTGCCTGTGCCCGCGTGTCGACCCGGTATGCCGCGTGCTGCTGCAACCTGGTACCGCCGCAACAACAATCCGTTATCAAGACCTCGACTACGACTTCTGCTCACCCGAGTGCGCTCAACTATTCGATGCCAGTCCACAGATCTACGCCGACGCGATCAAATGCGCAGCAGACGGCCCGTAGACAACAGGTGACAATGCGTTGCAACTAAACAACGACGCGGGGGTGGCGCAGAGCCAGTTTCCGTTGCAGTGCAACGATAACGCGATCCAAGGGAATCGGCATGTGTCTTCGGAGCGCTATGCGCGCGGTGTGGGGCTGGGGACGATGCGCAGGTACGGCCGGGGGGCCTGCCACCCATCTGGGTAGATCTGGCGGGCCTCGTCGTCGGAGACCGACCCGGCGATGATCACGTCGTCGCCTTGGCGCCACTGCGCCGGAGTGGCCACCTGATGGGTGGCGGTCAACTGCAGCGCATCGATCACCCGCAGCACCTCATCAAAGTTGCGTCCGGTGGTCATCGGGTAGATCAGCAGGAGCTTGATTTTCTTGTCCGGGCCGACCACGAACACGTTGCGCAGGGTCGCGTTCTGCGCCGGGGTGCGTTCGGTGGGATCACCGGCGATGTCGGGGGGCAGCATCCCGTAAGCCTGCGACACCGCGAAATCGGTGTCGGCGATCATCGGATAGTTGGGCGCGACGCCTTGGGTGTCGGCGATGTCCTGCGACCACTTGGCGTGGTTGTCAAGCGGGTCAACCGACAGGCCGATGATCTTAACGTTGCGACGATCGAACTCGGGCTTGATCTTGGCCATGTAGCCCAGTTCGGTGGTGCACACCGGGGTGAAGTCGCGGGGGTGGGAGAACAGCACCGCCCAACTGTCGCCGATCCAGTCATGAAACCTGATCCGACCTTCGGTGGTGTCGGCCTCGAAGTCCGGGGCGGTATCACCAATCGTCAGGGTCATCACGAACCTCCAATCCGAGCAGGGGCACCGCCCCCGGCTCTATCTACTGTCTACGTACCTACAAAGTATGGAGTTGTGTCCATGGGCGCCACTGCCGTTGGCGCCGAGGTATTAGCTTTCGATGAGTCCGGCTTCGGCGGCGTTGTCGAAGTCGTCGTCGATGAGGGTGACGGTGCGCCCCGGCCGGTCGATGAGGGAGGCGGCGATCGAGGCGCGGTAGCCCGACGCGCAGTGCACCCACACGTCGCCGCGGGGGACGTCGTCGACGCGCGCCAGCAGGTCGTGCAGCGCGATGTTGAGCGCGCCGGGGATGTGGCTGTGGCGGTATTCGTCGGCGCGGCGCACGTCGAGCACGGTGAGGCCGTCGAGGCCGTCGAGGCCGGTGTGGGCGAGGTCGGCGAAATCGGCGATGCGGTAGGAGCGCAGCACTGCGCCGCTGCTTAGCGCACGGATGTCACCGACGGCGGCCCCGGCGAGGTCATCGATGCCGATGCGCACGAGTTCGCGCCGGGCGTCGGCGATTTGGTCGGTGTGCTCTCCGATCAGGGTCAACGGCGCACCCCAGTGGTAGAGCCAGCCCAGGTAGGTGACGAAGGAGTTCGACAGCTCAAAGCCCATGGAGCCGGCGAGGTGCCCGGCGGCGAAGGCGGTGCGGTTACGCAGGTCGACGACCCATTCACCGGCGTCGATGCGCCCGCGCAGCTGGTCGGGGTCGACGGGTTCGGGCAGCGACAGGTCGACCGGGGCGGGGCCGGCGCGGTTGATGACGCCCATGTGCGCGTAGTAGGCCGGGTAGGCGCTCAGCCCGTCGAGCAGCTGGCGCACGTAGCTTTGCTCATCGAGGGTCAGTGCCGGGTTGGTGCTGCGCTGCTCGCCGATGGTGGAGGAGTCGCCGGCCGCTGGGGTGGCCGAGCAGAAGCTGCCGAAACCGTGGGTGGGGTACACCTGGGTGCCGTCGGGTAGTTCGTCGGCCAGGCGGCGCACCGAATGGTATTGGGCGTGGGTAAGGGCGCGGGTGTGCTCGGCGCCGACCAGGTCGGTGCGCCCGGTGGTGCCGTGCAGCATCGAACCGCCGGTGAACACCCCGGCGACTTTGTTGTCGGGTCCGTGCAGCACGTAGCTCAGGTGATGGTGGGTGTGGCCGGGGGTGTGCACCGCACGCAGTTGTAGCGGCCCGGCATCGATAATGTCGCCGTGGCTGACGGCGCGGCGCGGGTAGGCGACGTCCTCGCCGGCGGGCACGACGTAGTGGGCGCCGACGACACGCGACAGTTGCAGCCCGCCGGTGACGTAATCGTTGTGCACATGGGTTTCCACGACGTGGGTGATGGTTGCTGTGTGTTGATGGGCCAGCGCGATCACCCGGTCGATGTCGCGTTGCGGGTCGATCACCACGGCCACACCGTCGTGGCTGACCAAATAGCTGCGATCGCCCAGGCTTGAGGTTTCGATGATGGAAACGTCCACCGGTGATGTCCTTTCGAAGATGGATGGTTGGGATTGTCAGCGGAGTTGTGATTGTCAGCGGATAAGCACGGTGTCGACGAGGACCCAGGCCGCGACCGCGAACACCAGGTAGGCAAACCCGCGCTGTAAGCGTTGCGGGCCAAGCCGGCTGCCCAGATGGGCGGCCAGCACCGACCCGATGACAGCCGTGCCGACGAACGCCGCGGTCAGCGCCCAGTCGAGGGGGGCATCGCCCAGATGAGAGATGGCCCCAGCAGCCGAGTTGGCGGCGATGATCACCAGCGAGGTGCCCACCGCGGTCGACATCTCCACGCCCAGCAGCACCACCAGTGCGGGAACGATCAGAAAACCGCCTCCCACTCCGAAGAGCCCGGTGAGAAAACCCACCGCCAACCCCGCCGGCAGGGACCGCGGCGCGCAGCGCCGCCAGTTGACGCCCGAATCACCGACTACACAGGCGGTGCCGGTGCTGACGTCGCGCAGCATCAGCACCGCGGCGGCGATCATGACGAGCGCGAACCCGACGAGGATCACCGACTGCGACAACTGCCGGCCGACCTCGGTGCCGGCGAATGCGGCCGGGACGCCCACGGCTGCGAAGATCCCCGCCAGGCGCCACTGCACGTGGCGCGCACGGGCTTTGGGCAGCGCGCCGACGCTGGAGGCGACCGCAACCACCAGCAACGACAACGGGATCGCCTGGTTGACCGGCAGACGCAGGGCGTAAACCAGGGCGGGCACGGCCAGGATGGAACCGCCGCCGCCGAGCAGTCCCAGCAGGACGCCGATCACCGCACCGGTGGTAACCGCGATCGCCAGGGTCACGCCATCCTCCTTCCTCTCGGTGTCGCAACGGCGACCCAGCGTGGCGTCCCGGCGGCGGTGTCGATGACTGCGGCCTGGCCGGGACATCTGCCGGGCCCTGTCGGCGCGGGCGGCTGCGGTGGCCGCCACGTGTGGGTCCATCGCCTCGTCCACGACTGGCCGTGCGCCGCGGCGGTCCTGCGAGCAGC
This sequence comes from Mycolicibacterium arseniciresistens, assembly GCF_030519285.1. Classification (NCBI taxonomy): domain Bacteria; kingdom Bacillati; phylum Actinomycetota; class Actinomycetes; order Mycobacteriales; family Mycobacteriaceae; genus Mycobacterium; species Mycolicibacterium arseniciresistens. The sequence continues at coordinate 19,392 of NZ_JAUMSQ010000113.1, read as the reverse complement.
CGAATGATTGCACCGCAACACCTCGATCGAGCGGTCGGCGTCGCGGGGCAGACCGCGGCGTCGGGTCCTGAGTTCTTCAGCGGTCACGCCAAGGCCAAAAACAGCCTTTCCAGTTCCGTTTCGCTCAGTGGCGGCTTGCCGTCGCGGTGTTCGCCGGTCATGCACTGCCGCATACCGGTGGCAACGATCTTGAATCCCGCCCGGTCCAGCGCACGCGACACCGCGGCTAACTGCGTGACCACGTCTTTGCAGTCGCGGCCCGCCTCGATCATCGCGATCACCCCGGCCAGTTGGCCGTGCGCGCGACGCAACCGGTTGAGCACCACTGCGATGCCGTCCTGGTCATCGATCATCACTTCTACGCTTCCTCAATCATATACCCGGGTGGGTATATGCCCTAACAACGAGGTTATACCCGTAGGGGTATGTGGTCAAGCGCCGGATCGCTGATGGCGGTAGGGCACTGGGTGCGCTGGGCTGGGCGGCCGAGTCCGTCCGAATCACGTGTGGGATCGGCGGGTCGGACGCGGTGACCGGTTAGAGGCGATGCTGAGGCGATGCCTTATTGATCTGGGCGTGCCGACGGCGGGGGTACCACAGTCGTTCGGGCAGATCGGATCCGGGCGGTGCGGCGACGCCGCCCGAAGGCGTGGGTAGCATTTCGGGGGGGAGGCCGAGCATGACCGATCGTTACGAGAGCGAACAGCTGCCCAGGCGGGTGGGGGTGGCGGTTCGGCGGCATGACCCCTACCCGGTGTGGACGTGGTTGGCGGTGGCCGGCCTGGTGAGCGCTGCGGTGATGGCCGTTGTCGGCCTGCCCGACGTGGACCTGCACGGGCCGCTGTGTCGCTTGGGGGTGATGTGTCCGTTGTGCGGCGGCACGCGAGGGGTCTATCTGACCCTGCAAGGGGAGTTGGGCCAGGCGCTGCGCTACAACCCGGCCAGCCCGGTCCTCGTCGCTGCCGCGCTGGCGCTGCTGATCCGGGCAGTCATCGGGTGGTCCTCGGGCCGCTGGTTGGTCATGGCGCTGCCACGGCGGATATGGATACCGGTGGGTGTGGTCGCGGTGATCGCCCTGTGGGTCAACCAGCAGCTGAACGCGGAGCTGCTCACCCAGCCCTGGGGTTAGCGAGCGGCTCGCGCGCCTCGGCCGGCGCCGGGAGCTGTCCAGCCAGTCCGCTTGGGGTGCGGAGGCCTGCGGGATGCGCAGCCGAAGGCAATGTCGTGCGTGGTGTCGACGGCGTCTTTCGACCGACGCCGCGGCCGGTTTCGTGGGCGTCTGAGCCCGCCATGCAGGGTTGGCACCCGCAGTGAGTGTGTCGGCGCGCATACCGCGGGTCCGATAGCGAACAGCGCGGCGGGAGCGCTGATCGGCCGGCTCGGGGCGGCCCGGCTATGCGGTGAACCAGCGCCTTTGGCGGGTGGGGGCGAAGTGTGCTTTCTCGGTGGCCAGTTCGCGCGACGGGCCCAGCAGCGCCCCGGTCGGTTGCGGGCCGCCCAGGAAGTTGGCGTGTACTTTGGCGACCTGCCCGCGGCCGAACTCGATGAAGCAGTCACCGGCCCCGTCGTAGGGCGGCGGCGGCGGTGTACCGCGCAGCCGGGCGGTGATGTCGGCGGCGACGACCCCAGCGGCGCGTTCGGCGAACACCCCGGCCTTGGGCGTGTTGGCCGCGGCGACGTCGCCGAGGGCGTACACCCCCGGGAACCGGGTCGCCAGGTTGGTTTTGTCGACCGCGATCCAGCCGTCGGGTGCCAGCCCGGACTCGGCGACGACCGCCGGCACCCGATGCACCGGGATACCGATGAACAGGTCGTAGGGGATGCTGTCGCCCTCGGCGAATTCGGCTCGCTTGGCCGTGGTGTCCAATCGGCACACCGTGCGTTGGGGGATGAAAGTGATGCCGCGCGCCGTCAGATGGGCCATGAGCGGTTCGGACACTTCCTTAGCGACCGGTACCGGGGCGTTCATGTATCCGGTGACGGTAATCGTCACCTGATCGCGCAGACCTCTGCCCGTGAAGTAATCCTCGAGCAGGAAGGCCGCCTCGAACGGCGCCGGTGGACATTTGTAGGGCTCGCCGAGGATGCCGATGACGATGTTGCCGCCGTCGAAGGTGGGCAGCGCGTCGCGCAGGCGTTCGGCTCCGGCCAGCGTGTAGTAGTCATAGCCGTCTTCAGCGAAACCCGGGGTGGCTGACGGGTCGTAGTCCGCGCCGAGTGCGACCGCGAGGAAGTCGGCGTCGTAGGTGCCGGCGTCGGTGCGCACTCGGCGGGTTTCGGCGTCGATGGCCGTGATGACCTCCCGGCGGAACTCAACTCCGGGCTTGGCCAGCTGGGCATACGGTAGCTGGACGTCGTCGGCTGTGCGCCGGCCCAGCAGCACGTCGAGCTTGGAAAAGCCGAAGTGGAAGGTGTCGTTGCGATCGATCAGCGTCACCCGCACCGGCTCGGGTGACTGCGACAACTGGGCAGCCAGCTCAAGCCCTGCGAAGCCGGCACCCAAAACCAGCACATGGGTCGTCATTGGGCCTCCTGAAGCCGGCGGCGCCAATGCACCGCGTGATAGGGCGTGTGATAGGACCTCTGATGCCCGAAGATACCGCCAACCCTCAACGGCGGGTTTGGCCGCATCCAACCGATGGTTGGGCGAAACCCAGGAGCGGTCACGGTGCGCGCCTCCCGTGCTGGGCTCGCGTCGTCAGCGGTGAACGAACGCGCGCGGTGTCCTGCGGCAAGTCAACAGGGCTCAACCCGTGCTCGTGTGGGCGGGTGGCCTGGCCGGCGCTGGCCGTGGTTGGTTGCTGAGCTGGTTCCCTCGGGTAGGGACGGGGGAGCCCTGGCCGGCACCAGCGGGCGGCGCGGCGGCGTGGTTGGCTGCCTAAGACATTTTGATTGTTTCGCGTTGCGCCGGTCGATCGCTACGGTTTCTCGGCGTGGGATGACCCGGCGCGGAATGCGAGTTTCGGTGTCCACCAATTCCATTGGCCCAGGACACGCATCATTGCTGGCACCAAAACGAGCCGTACGATGACGGCGTCGATTGCGACCGCTATCGCGAGTGCGAACCCGATTTGCTTGAGTTCCAACACGTTGGCGGTGACGAAGCTGCCGAAGACGGCGACCATGATCGCGGCGGCAGCGGTGATGGGTCGCGCTGTGTGGGTCAGTCCGGCGGCCACGGCGAGCTCGTTGTCGTGGCCGCTGTCCCAGTATTCGCGCATGCGGCGAATCAAAAACACTTCGTAGTCCATCGACAGGCCGAACAGGACGGCGAACACCACGGTGGGCAGATAGACCTGCAAGAAGCCCGGACTGGTGAAGTCGAGCACCGATTCACCGATGCCCCACTGGAACACGGCAACGGTAAGGCCTAGGGCGGCACCGGTGGCCAGCATGTTCATCAGGACCGCTTTAAGCGGGAGAACCACGCTGCGGAAGACGACCATCAAAAACAGCATTGAACTGGCCAGCACCAAAGCGATGACGAGCGGCAATTTGGATGTCATCTCGTCGGAGAGGTCGACGAATTCGGCTGTACTGCCGCCGATCACGATGGCGGGCCCGCCGTTGGTGGCGGCCTCTGCCGCTGCTGCACGCAAGTCCCGAACCAGTGATTCTGCGGCCGCTGAATCAAACGCCACGTCGGAAACGACGGTGATGAGTTGTCGCCCCTGCGACTCTTGGACGGGTAGGACGGCACCCACACGCTGATCACGGGCGGCTTGGCCGATGAGGCGCTGCACTTGTTGAGCCTGGCCGACGGTCAACGGCGAGCCGTCCGGACCGGTGGCCACGATTTCGACAGGCGATAGTGTCCCGGCGGGAAAGTTGGCGGTCAGGGTGGCGGCCGCGCGCCCGGACGGCTTGTCGGCCAGGGCAGATGTGCCCATGTCCAGACCGTATCGGATGCCCAGCACGGGCGCGGCGGCCACCAATAGGACGAGCAGGGTCATCGCACCGAACGGCAGCGGCCGTTTCATCACCAGGCGTGCCCATCGCGCCCAGCCGCTGCTAGTTGTCTGGGTGTCAGTAATCTCAGCGGGACGCCATCGTTTCGGCAGTGCGCCGCGGTTCACGGCGGGACCAAGCACGGCCAACAGCGCCGGCAGCAAGGTCAAGGCAACGACCAACGTGCTTAACACGGCGATCGCCACGCCCACGGCGATGTTTCGAAAGACCGGCGCTTGCATCACCAGCAGGGAACACAGCGAGATCATCACGATGATCCCGGAGGCGAGGATGGTTTTGCCGGCAGTGTTCAACGACTGCCCCACGGCGGCGGCAATGTTGTCGTCGTCGCGTCGACTGGTGACGCCGGCGCGGCCGAGCTCTTCGCGGAACCGGCTGACGATGAACATCGCGTAGTCGACGCCAACCCCGACGCCGATCATCGTGGCCATCGACATCATCAGTGAGTCGAAATCGATCACCGTGCTGGCGACAAGCATGGACCCCACCGCGACCAGCAGCCCGGCCAGGGCGACCCCGACCGGCACCACGGCGGCTGCTAGCGCGCCCAACGCGAAAATCAGCAGCACCAGGGCGATCGAGACGCCGATCGCTTCGGCCCGCTTGACATCCTCGTTTTGCAGCTGGACTGAGTCGTTTTGCACCGGCGAATACCCGGTGATCGCCGCAGCTACTGGCCCGCCGGTCTGCGAACTGACCACGTTTTGCAATTGGTCGGCCACCGTCGAGCGTTGAGCCATATCGCCATCGATGCCAATCAAGGCGATCGCCACCCGGCGGTCAGGCGATATCTGGCCTGACCCGGCATAGGGATCGATAATGTCTTTCACCCCGGCGACACCGCGCGCCGCAGCTAACGTTTGCCGTACCGCGGCCTGGTACTGCGGGGTATCGGCGGTGGTGATCGCAGACTGGAAGACGATCACATCCTGCTCAGCGCCGAACGACGGGAAATACTGGCTCAGCAGGCGATCAACGTCGGCTGACTCGGAGCCCTGCACCCCGAAATCCATGCCGCCAAGCCGTTGTTCCAGCACCGGATAGGCCAGCACACACCCCACCAAGATCGCCGCCCACACCACCAAAATCGGGCGCCGGTGAGTTGCGATCGCCACACCCCAGCGGTACAGCCAGGCCCTGGTGATGTCGGCGGTCGGTTCAGCGGAATCGACAGTGCGTGGCATGCGATGCCCCGGTTTAATTGGCATGTGTGAGTTGCGATTTCACTTGGCCGCCCATATCCGCTGCTGTCATGGCAGCAAGCGCGCCGGCCGTGAGGATGCGCGGTGACCGGGGCGAACTATTGTCGGGCTCGCCGTGGAGGCGACTGCTGGCGCGAACCGGCGAGCCGCTACGCCAGCAGGGGTTTGACCATTTCTCGGCCGGTCGGGCTGAGCGCACAATTCGCATCGGTTTCTCCCGATGTCATCGGTGTTTGGGGCTAGCATAGCACTGGCGGTGGGGGGTACTGGTGAACGGAGTTCATCCGCCGGCGGGATTCATCTCCGCGGCAGCACCTCGTCACCAGGAGGCTATGGTCGCTGCCGCACAGCATCGTGAGTCGCTCCCAAAATTGCCCGATTCTGTGCAGCAAACGCCTGCCCAACGGGTGCTGTGTGAGGGTCTCAAGTGGCTCCGGTTATGCTACTAGCCTGTGTAGTAGTCGCGTAGGTGGTGTCACGGTAAGGATGTGCGTGCACAAGCTCGATAATCGGGGTCGAGAAGTGATCGAGCTGCGCGGCCGCCGATGAACGGATTCACTGAGGTCGCCACGTCAGGGCATGTGCTGCTGGCGCTACTGGTATCGGCGCTGGCCGGTTTCGTGTCGTTTGCTTCGCCATGCGTGGTGCCGCTGGTGCCGGGATACCTTTCCTATCTTGCCGCTGTCGTCGGGGTCGACGAAGAAAGCCAATCGACGCCGCGGGGTGCACGGCTGCGGGTGGCGGCAGCGGCGGGATTGTTCATCGCCGGCTTCACGGCGGTGTTTCTGATGGGCACCATAGCGATCCTGGGCCTCACCACGACGGTCATCGGTAACCAGCTGTTGTTGCAGCGGATCGGCGGTGTCGTCACGATCCTCATGGGCCTGGTCTTCATGGGTTTTGTCCCCGCGCTGCAACGCCAGGCCCGGTTCACGCCGAAGTCGTTGTCGAGCATCGGGGGTGCTCCGCTGTTGGGGGCGGTGTTCGGTTTGGGCTGGACGCCATGTCTGGGACCTACATTGACCGGCGTGATTGCGGTGGCCTCGGCCACCGAAGGATCGGCCATCGCCCGCGGCGTGGTCCTTGTCATCGCCTACTGTCTGGGGCTGGGTGTGCCCTTTGTCCTGTTGGCGTTGGGATCTGCCCGCGCGGTGCACGCGATGGGGTGGCTTCGCAGCCATACCAGGGCAATGCAGATATTCGGCGGCGTGCTACTGGTCGCCGTGGGGCTGGCGCTGGTGAGCGGGCTGTGGAACGAATTCGTCTCCTGGGTCCGCGACGCCTTCGTCACCAACACCACGTTGCCGATATGACCCGGGCTTTCGCCTACGTTCGCAACACCTGGCGTGCCCTCACCTCGATGGGCACTGCGCTGGTGCTGCTGTTCTTGCTGGCGTTGGCGGCGATACCGGGGGCGTTGTGGCCGCAACGCAACGTCAACCCGAGCACCGTTGGCCGCTACATCGCCGACAATCCGCGGGTGGGGCCGTGGCTGGACCGCCTTCAGGTGTTCGACGTGTTCTCCAGCGTCTGGTTCACCTCGATCTACGTCCTGCTGTTTGTGTCGCTGATCGGTTGTTTGACACCGCGTGTGATTGAGCATGCCCGCAGTGTCCGGGCAGCTCCGGTGCGCTCCCCGCGCAAGCTCACCCGGCTGCCGAAGCACCGGGTGGTGACCGCCGCGGGGGACCCGCAGGCCCTCGCGGATGCAGTGGCGGCCAACCTGCGCGGCTGGCGCACAATCACCCGCAGGAGCAGCGAGGGCGTCGAGATCGCCGCGGAGAAGGGCTATCTGCGCGAGGCGGGCAATCTGGTGTTTCACTTCTCGCTGATCGGGCTGCTCGTCGCGGTCGCGGCCGGCAAATTGTTCGGCTACGAGGGGAACGTCATCGTGATCGCCAACGGGGGACCGGGTTTTTGTTCGGCCTCGCCGGCGGCGTTCGACGCGTTTCGGCCAGGCACGACCGTCGACGGCACGGCGCTGTATCCGATCTGCCTGCGGGTCAACAACTTCGATGCCGAGTTCCTCCCGACTGGACAGGCGGCATCGTTCTCGGCCGATATCGTGTATCAGGCCGGCGACGACTTGGTGAACGACACCTGGAAGTCCTACCGGTTGAAGGTCAACGAGCCGCTGCGCGTCGGTGGCAACCGGGTGTATCTGCTCGGTCACGGTTACGCGCCGACGTTCACGGTGACCTTCCCGGATGGGCAGACGCGTTCTCACACCGTGCAATGGCAGCCGGAAGACTTGCAGACACTGTTGTCGTCGGGGGCCATGCGGTTCGACCCGCCGGCGGGCAGCTACCCCGACCCGGATGAGCGCCGTAAGAATCAGATCGCTATCGAGGGACTGCTGGCTCCGACCGAACAACGTGATGGGCGGCTTTTGTCGTCGGCGTTTCCCGCCCCCAACGATCCCGCGGTGGCCATCGATATCTATAAGGGTGATACCGGGCTGGATTCTGGTCGCCCACAATCGATTTTCGCCTTGGACAAGCGCATGATCGAGCAGGGCCGGCTCACCCGGATGGCCCGGGTCAACCTGCGCCTCGGTGAACAAACCCGACTCGAGGACGGCGCCGTCGTCCGTTTTGACGCCGTCAGCGATTTCGTCAGCCTGCAGGTCTCTCACGATCCGGCGCAGATCTGGGTGCTGGTGTTCGCCACCACGATGATGGCGGGCCTGCTGGTCTCGCTGATCATCCGTCGGCGACGCATCTGGGTGAAGATCCGCACGGATAATGACACCGGTGCCCTGACGGTGGAGATGGGTGGACTGGCGCGCACCGACAACGCCGGATGGGGTGACGAGTTCGACCGGTTGGTCACGCGACTGCTTCCCCCTGCGCCCGAACTCGCACAACGGCACCCATTGAAGACAACGGGGCAACGCCGCTGATACCGACCCGAACACGGCGTTCCCCGGTCGTGGCGGCGCACTCACGTGGCGCGCGGAGCGCGACGATGAAGGCGCTTGCGGTCGATGTCATCGCCGTGTGTGAACCTGAGCCCGGGTGGGGGAGTCGGGGGCCGCGTTGTTTCGGTACCCGGCCGCCGTCGGTGCCGGCACCGCGGCAGTGCCGATGGGAAGCCACGCTTGTCGTGGCTGGTTGGGCATCCAGATGGTCGCGGGGTGCCCGCCGAGGCAAGGGGCACACGAATTCGGCCATTGCCGACATTCGACAGCGTGCGGATAACTGTCGCCAGAAAAGGGGTAGTACTTCCCGCGAGATACGAACGTTGACCGTAGAACCGCGACGCCCGTCGACGCTGGCGATAACCGACGTTCCCGAGCCTAAGCCCGCTGACGGTCTCGCCATCGGCGTATGCGGCACCGACAAAGACGTCGTTGCGGGAGAATACGGTTGGGCCCCAGAGGAATCGGTGTCGCTGGTGCTTGACCATGAATCGCTGGGTAGGGTCCGCGAGTCGCCGCCGGCTAGCTGTACCGAGACATGACGTTGGTAACGGGCGTGTTGGCTTGATGTAGGGAGAACCTCCGGGTGGGGTGTGGCTTATCGAAGGCCCATCACTCATCCGGAGGTTCTCGTGTCACACCGTAATGCTCATACGACGTTTCATGGACGACTGTTGATGGTGCGCCGGCATCAGGCTGGCTGGCCCAAGGCTCATATCGCCAAGGCGATTGGGGTTGCGCGCAAGTGCGTGCACACCTGGATCAGCCGCTTCGAGTCCGAGGGCGAAGCCGGGCTGCTCGACCGTTCGTCGCGCCCGCACACGGTGCCAACCCGCATTCCGCGCGGTCTGGAGAATCAGATCGTGGCCTGGCGGCGGCGTCACCGCTGCGGCCCGGATGAAATCAGCGCCAAGCTGGGAGTGTGCGCCCGTACGGTGTCACGGGTGCTCAATCGGCGCCACATGCCATATCTGCGTGACTGTGATCCGATGACCGGCCTGGTCATCCGGGCCTCGAAGTCCACGGCCGTGCGCTACGAACGGAGTCGACCGGGCGAACTGGTGCACATGGATGTCAAGAAATTGGGTCGCATCCCCGACGGCGGCGGGTGGCGTGCTCATGGTCGAGGATGCGCTCCCGATCGAGAACGCAGACGCGGCAATGGCTTCGACTTCATACACTCACTTGTCGACGATTACTGCTTGTCGACGATTACTCACGTCTGGCGTACTCCGAAGTCCTCGCCGACGAGAAAGGCTTGACCGCCGCGGCGTTCTTGCACCGCGCAGCAGCCTATTTCCGCGCCCACGGCATCAGCACCATCGACTGCTTGATGACCGATAACGCCTGGGCCTACCGGTACTCGCTGCGCCAGGTATGCGCCGAGATGGGGACTCGTCAGATCTTCATCAAGCCGCACTGCCCATGGCAGAACGGCAAGGTGGAACGGCTCAACCGCACGCTGCAGACCGAGTGGGCCTATCGCCAAGTCTTCAGCACCAACAGCGACCGCGCCGCAGCCCTTGCACCCTGGCTCGAGTACTACAACACTCAACGGCGTCACAGCGCACTCGGCGGCCTCCCACCGATCAGCAGACTGACACCAACCTCATGACCCAGTACAGCTAGCGGCTTCGCCGTGGGTGACCTCGTCGTGGGCGTGGTGCGCAGACCCGATCCGGAGCCGTGTGGCGCATGTGCGCGTGGCGAGTTCGACATGTGCCGTAACGGTCGCTACCGCGAGTGTGGCATCAAGCAGCTGCACGGCTATGGAAGTGAGCGCTGGACCGTCGCGCCGGACCATGCGGTCCGACTGGATCCCATGCTCGAACATGTCGGCACGCTGCTCGAACCCACGTCGGTCGTCGCGAAGGCGTGGGACCAAATCGACCGGGTCGGTAGGCGCAGCTGGTTTGAGCCGCAGCGAGCCCTAATCACCGGTGCCGGGCCGATCGGACTGCTCGCCGCGCTGATCGGCGTCCAGCGCGGCCTTAGACATTCATGTGCTGGACCGCGTCACCGGTGGCCCCAAACCCGGCCTGGTGCGAGCTCTGGGGGCCACATACCAGCATCGCGACATCGATTCGGTGACAAAGTAATTGCGGCCCGATGTGGTGATCGAAGCCACCGGGGCGGGCAGCGTGGTCTTCGGTGTGTTGCAGAACACCGGCCGCTACGGGATCACCTGCCTGACCGGTGTGTCCCCGGCCGGGCGGCACGGCACGGTGGACGCCGGGGCGGTCAACCGCGAGATGGTACTCGAAAACGACGTGGTGATCGGATCGGTCTACGCCAACCTGCGCCACTACCGCAAGCCGCCGACATCCTGGCGCGCGCCGACACCGGATGGCTTGCGGAAATGATTACCCGCCGAGTGCTCCTGGATCACGCGGCCAGCGCATTCGAGCCCGATAAGGGCGACGTCCAAGGTGGTCATCGACATAGATGGGCAGCGCTGATGGCGTCGGCGCCCATCGAAGACTACGCACCGATTGGCGATCTGCACACGGCGGCGCTGTGGCCGTCGAGCCGCTCGGTCGAGGCTTAGGGATTTCGCGAGATCAGGTTAGCCGCACGCTGCGGTGAGCGGCGATCGGTGCGATACCGAACATTTCGTGAAAGGCGCGGTTGGCGTGCGAGCTGTCGGTGAAGCCGGCGGCGTTCGCGGCGTCGGTGAAGGTGCCGCCGCCGCGCGCGACCTCCATCGCCCGAATAAGCCGCGCCCACCGGACGTAGGCCGGAAACGACATGCCGACTTCGCGGGCGAACAGCCGACCGAGCCGGTCCGCCGACAAGTGCACTGCGCGGGCGACGTCGCTTAGCTGCACTGGCCCGGCCAGCAAGTCGGGCAGAAGATCGATGGTTTGGCGCACGCTTGGATGCGGCGGCGCGACAGATGTGGGTGCGAGGGCTGGCCCGAGCCACTGTTGCAGCACTTCGTCGGGCTCCTCGATCGATGACATCCGCGCGATACTGACCGCGCCCAGGCCCCGCCGAACGGACCGCGATCCTGCAACCCCAACACGAGGAACTGACTCAGCGTATCGCCAAGGCGCAGGCAGCGCTGACCCTCGTCGACGCCGGACTCAACTGCCAACGCGGCGATTTGGCGGGCTGCCCGCGCTTTTCACGCCGTGCTCGCCGAACGGGTCCGACACCCTTGGGCAGGGGCCCACGTCAGTGTTCGGGTTGCTGTGACCGGTCGATCCCGAGCGCGTCGGTCATGGTGAAGAACAGGTCGGTTTGGTCGGTGAGTCCGACGACGTTGGCGGCGCGCGGCCCGTAGGCGGCGATGCGCACCTCGGTGCCGGTGTGGGTTTCGTCCTCGACGTTGACGTCTTCCGATGTGCCGTAGCTGATGGTCATATCGGCGTCGTCGGCGGTGGTGAGCTTGGTGGTCAGCCCGGGGTACATGATGTCGCGGACCCGCTCGATCGGCAGCTTGGCATCCTCGGCGATGCCTTGGAGGTCCTCGTTGGTGAACTCCTCGACGATCTGGCTGGTGTGTCCGTGGTCGCCGGTGACGATCACCAGGGTGTTGCCGTCCTGGCGGGCGAACTCGAGCGCCTTCTGCACCGCGTCGTCGAGTTGGACCGTCTCGCCGATCTGACCGCACAGATCGGCGGAGTGGTTGCGTTTGTCGATGCTCGCCGACTCGACCTGCAGGAAAAAGCCCTTGTCCTGGCCCTTCTGGCTGCCCTTCAAAAGGTCGATGGTTTTCTGCGTCATGTCGGCCAGCGTGGGAACTTCGGAGGTGTGCTCGGCGTTGTCGGTGCACTTGGACGCCGGCTGCAGGTAGCCCTGCCGCACCGCGGGGGGCCCTGACCACAGCACCGGCATGTTGCCGTCGGCGAACAGGCCGAGCAGCGGGGCGTCCTGGTCGGCCTTGGTGACGTTGGCCAATTCGCTTGCGGTGCGCACGATCTGGTAGCCGCGCTCCTTGGCCTGGACCTCCAGCGTCTTGCCTTGGTACTCGCCGGCGGTGGCGCTCTGCGCGAACGTCTCGGCGCCGCCGCCCATGGTCACGTCGGGCCGCACAGCCAGCAGCTGTTCGGTGACTGATCCGGGCCCGCCCTTCTCCAGGGTCTCGTCCGGGCAGTCCTCGGCCATTTCCGTGGGGCCGTAGCAGTCTCGTTCGGAGATGTGCGAGAACAGCGCCGCCGGGGTGGCGTCTTGGATGTCGGAGGTGGTGATGTCGCCGGTCGCGAAACCCTGGGCCTTGGCCAGCTCGAGAATAGTGGCCTGTTCGGCGCCCTTGATGTCGATGCCCAGGGCGCCGTTGTAGGTTTTCGTGCCGGTGGACCAGGCGGTCGCAGTAGCCCCGGAGTCGGGGACGTAGTTCGGCTTGCCGTCCTTGTTCAGGGCGAAGGTGGTGTACTCGCCTGTCAGCGGGAAGGCGTCGAGCCCGGCGAAGCCGCCGCCCGCGCCTTTTTCGTAGTTGCGGGCGATGGTGATCTCTGAATCGCCCATGCCGTCGCCGATCAGCAGGATGATGTTGCGTGCACCGCCGTTGTTGATGGCGTCGCGCATCGCTTGCGACTGATCGCCGTCGAGTCGGCGCGCACCACCATTGGAGCTGAGATCACCGCCGGCGGCCCGGGTGACCGTATCGCCGTTGCCGTCCTTGTTGTCATCGCTGCTACAGGCCGTCAACGGCAACATCGCCGCGACCGCAACGACCGCCACGACCTTGTACACGCTTACCGCCACTTCAGTCTCCTCACCAAGCGCTTGTGAGGAGCGATTGAACGGTATGTCGATGAACGGATGCTGACCGGCGCACGAACGATAGATCCGGTACGCCGTCGCTGTACGGGCTGGTCGTCGCCAAAAGCGCGCGCGACATTTGCAGCATCGCAGCGACCGCGTCATGCAGTTCGCCGCCATGCTGGACATCGCCGCGACCACGCGTACGACGACATCCGCACCGACGTGCAGATCGCAACCCGGCCAGCCGTCCTCGTCGATGCGGTGAACAGCCGACCCAGCGTGCCCGCCGTCCACAGCACCCAGTCGAGGTCCACGGCCGCCCGCTGCCCGATCAGGTCCTTACCACGAGGAGCGTCCCCGCGCCGACGGTGAGCAGAGCCATCGGAGGCACCCCGTAGCAGCGGGCCATCTGCGGGTTGCGCACATGGCTTCGCACCACACTCGGATGCCCATCCAGTTGGCACCGATGGCCAGGATCAGGATGACGATCCGCCGCCGTGGCGGCGATCCCGGTTCCCATCACGGACGCGAAGGAGCTCGGGCCGAGATTGCTCAGCAGCCGGCGCTCATCACCATTGACCATGACCTGCGAAGCTAATCCGGGGGTTATCCCCGCTGCGTTCTCGGGAAAACGCTGTGCCGCGCGGCGCCACAGGTTCATAGATTTCAAGGCGTGGTCGCAGTCACCGACACGAGTCCAGATGCCGTCGAGGCGCCCGCTGCGTCGCCCCGGCGCCCCATCGGGGTGGTGCCGACGGCGTCGATGATCACCGGCGGGGCGATCGCCACGGTGTGGTTCTGGGTTCCGTTGACACTCCTGATCATTGGTGTCTCGTCGATTCCCAGCGTCATCGGGGTTTCGTGCTGGCCGTGAGAATTAACCCTGCAAAGGTGGCACCGCCTCACCGTCATGCCGCGTTCGTCACAGCGGAGGGCCGCCACGGTCACGCCGGCTTAATCTTTGGGCGGCGAAAAGCTTCGCGGCCAGAGAAATCGCCCCATAGCTGGCAACCAGCACCGCGGCCACGTAGAGGTCCGTTTCGAGGTCGGCGGCCCCATCTGGGCTGAACAGGTCGAAATCAACGACACCGGTTAGCCAGCCGGCCAGCACCAGCACGGCGGAAATCGCAGCAGCCCAAAGCTGCGCGCGGAATCCAATCGTCCCGGCACCTCCGGACGCCCGCTCTTCGCCGCGACTGATTGACACAAACCGATGATAGCGGCTAGATCCAGGACGAAGCTTAGGCGCCTGATGGTGCAGTTCGTCGGGGTAGCGCTGGCCGGCATGGGAATCGGCCACACTGATTGCCCTGCTGCAGAGGATAATCGGGCCGTATTCGTGATCGGTGAGAAGCATTAATGCACAGGATGGTTGGGTGTGCCCAAGACCGCCACCCGAAGTTGCCGCACAGTTCAATCACCTAATGAATGGTTCGGCTGTTACGTGAACCTTGAGCGCGCCCTTGGCGGCCGGTCCAGTCTGCAACTGACCGCCCTTCGCCCCTCCCTGGAGGTGGGGCCACGAAATCCTTTCCGACATAGGACATCACGGCATAGGCCGCAACCAACAGCGCCGCTACATAGAGATGGTGCCGAGGTCGGCGGCCCCATCTGGGCCGAAAAGGTCGAGATCAATGACACCGACCAGCCAGCCGGTCAGCGCGACGCCGGCGGAACTTGCCGCAGCACGCTCGCTCAGGCTCAGCACGGCGGCCCACTGCCTGGGAGATCTCTTCGCCGCTCGCAGTGTCTGCACGGGTCCGGTTAGAGACCGAAGGCTCCGCCACTGACCAGGATGACGATGCCGAGGCAGATCAGGACGATCGGGAACAGGATGTGCTCCCAGCGTTCAAGGACTTCGGCGATCGGCTTGCGGGTGGCGACGAACTTGGCGAGCAGGACGAGGACCACGACCAGCATGAGGAACACGACACAGTAGGCGACCACGGCCGCAGGTCCCACGCTGAGGAAGACCGGGACGTAGACGCCGATGTTGTCCCCGCCGTTGGCGAAGGTGACTCCAGCGACGGTCCAGACGCCGACATTCTTGCCCGCGACTTTGGCGTCGTCGTCCTCGTCCCCGCGCCAGGCCTCCCATGCCGCCCACAGCCCTAGGGCCAGGGGTATGAGCCCGAAGTACGGGATGACTGCTGGGGGGAGGAACGCTCCCGCGCCCAACGCCACGAGCACGGCCGCGCCCAGGATGCCCGCGAATCCCAGATACTGGCCTGCGGTGATCCGCGCCGTTGTGCCGCGTTGTCCCGCGCCGCGGGCGAAGAACAGCGAGAGCACGATGATGTCGTCGATGTTGGTGGCAAGGAACAGGCCGACCGCCTGCAAGACTGAGGACAGGATCACGCGGCTGCACCCGCGCTGAAGCCCTCGGGCACAGGGTAGGCAAGGTCGATGCACGGGGCGTTCTCATCCACCGCCGGCCCATGTTCAACCTCGCCAGTCCCGTGACCGTCGCTGCCGCATTCGATGCTCATCGCGCGACCTTGTGCTCGGGATGACTGTCGTTGGGGCACAGGGCGACTGCCCTGCCGGTGGCCTCCGACACCGTCTTCGCTGCCCGAAACATCTCGAGCAACTCTGCGCACGCCAGCCGGTACACCGAGGGCGGGGCCCTGCGGCCGGAAATCCACCAGCGTGCAGTCATGCAGACATGCCAGATGCGCCGACACCGTCGACTGCGCCAACCCCAACTCGGCCATCAGATCGTGCACCCGGGTCTCACCAACCGCCAGTCTGCGCAGAATCGCCAACCGCGTCGCATCCGACAGCTGTGAAACAACGCCGTCGCCGCACTCAAGTTCACCGCCGTCGCCGCGGTATCCACAGAACCACTTTTCATCGTCACACGGCGATGATAGCCCCAATTATCATTGATCTGTCAACCGAGCATCATCGTCAGCTATCGAGGCAGTTACAGGGCCGGGTTGATCGGAAGGGGTGCTGACGATCCGTCGAGCAGCACGATACTACGGAGTTCTTCAGTACTATCTTGCGTAGTGCATTTTCATTGGTTCACGGCGCTCCCGGACGCAGCCTGCCCACGCCGTTGAGGAGGACACGTGAACGTCGAGGGCATCGACTTCGGGTTGGCTAGATACTCCGATCGGGCCTTCACGTCGTCGCTGGTGGTGCTCGTGGTCGCGCTGCTGCTGCTCGCTATCGAGTTGGCCTACGCTCACAGCCGCAAGTCCGAGAGCCGTGAGTTGGTCACCGCGGGAGCAGTCGCATCCGACAGCGTCACCCCCGGTGTCGTCGTCGACGTTGGTCGGCGTCCGCTCGACGAACGGATCGGGCAGGCCGGCCTCGCGGCCGTCTACGTCGGGATCGGTGTCCTGCTGGGGTGCATCGTGTTGCGCGGGCTGGCCACCGCGCGGGCGCCGTGGGGCAACATGTACGAGTTCATCAATCTGACCTGCCTATCGGGTCTGGTCGCCGCCGCGGTGGTGCTGCGCCACAGGCAGCACCGCACGCTGTGGGTGTTCGTCCTCGTTCCGGTGTTGATCCTGTTGACGGTATCGGGGCGCTGGCTCTACACCAACGCCGCGCCGGTCATGCCGGCCCTGCAGTCCTATTGGCTGCCGATCCACGTGTCGGTGGTCAGCCTGGGCTCCGGGGTGTTCCTGGTTGCTGGCGTTGCCAGCGTCCTATTCCTGCTCAAGATGTCGCGTTTAAGTCGCCCGGAAGCCAAAGGGCCGCTGGCGCGCGTCGTGGCGCGGCTTCCCGATGCGCAGACTCTGGACAGGATCGCCTATCGCACAACCATATTTGCGTTTCCGGTGTTCGGTTTCGGGGTGATCTTCGGCGCGATCTGGGCCGAAGAGGCGTGGGGCCGCTACTGGGGCTGGGACCCCAAGGAGACGGTGTCGTTCATCGCCTGGGTGATCTA
Organism: Mycolicibacterium arseniciresistens; assembly: GCF_030519285.1. NCBI lineage: Bacteria > Bacillati > Actinomycetota > Actinomycetes > Mycobacteriales > Mycobacteriaceae > Mycobacterium > Mycolicibacterium arseniciresistens. The sequence continues at coordinate 2,690 of NZ_JAUMSQ010000113.1, read as the reverse complement.
TGCCGCGTACCTGCACGCCCGATCGACCGCCGGTTGGCGTGACCGCAAGGCCGCCTGGATCAACGTCGCCGGCTTCGCCTCGATGGTGTTCAACTTGTTCTTCATCAACCTGGTGATCGCAGGCCTGCATTCGTATGCCGGGGTGTGACGTAGCACCAGCAGTTAACGACGTAGATCCCGCACATCGCGGCGAAGTGAACGGCCGGGACTTGCTGTGTTTGAACAAGATTCGTGGCGCGCGGTTCGCCGGTGCGCGGTAAGCGGTGGGCAGATCATCGGAGTTCACCGGCTCATAGATGGCTGGAACGCGCCGGGTTGCGACCCCCTGACGAAGTGCCGACCGTACGGTCATGTCCGGCGGTCAACTATGACGCGGCCCCGTGTGCATTGGCGCACTGATCGTGGCCGCCGGCAAGATTCGAGCGTGTCGGAGCCGGCACGCCAGCACGCTATTCGCGGCCGCTGGGGGCCCGGTGAGCGTCTGACCGGGTCGGGTCAGCCTCCGCAGACGACCTTCGGCGCCGGGGCATAGCGAACGGTATGCGCTTCGGTGCGCACCTTCCCTGTGCTGATTTCGCGGAGCGTGCGGGTATCGGTGATGGTGAAACCGGGCGACCCCCGGCTGGCGCTGCACGGCTCGCCAGCGGGCAGGACGACCGTGTTGGGGCTTGTCGCGCTGGTCCGCGGGCCCTGGGACGACGTCACCTCGTAGCGCTTGATTCCCACCAGCCGCACGGTGACCGAGCTGGGCGTCCACTCGGTCTGTATCAGCACCCCCGTCTGGCCGTCGTTGCGGAACTTCACGTCGATGACGTCGCCGAACACCGTCGCCTCCCGACCGGCGGGATAACGACTGATGTAGAAGCTGTGCTCCTGGTGCTCGATGTCCGCCATGCCGGCGAAGTACGCCGCGTTGTACAGCGTGGTCGCGACCTGGGAGACGCCACCGCCGACGGCGCGCGCGGGTCGCCCGTCCTCGATAATTCCCGCCTCCACGTAACCGGCCGCCGCGTTGCGCGGGTTTGTCGCTGCGTTGAGGCTGAACGTCTCACCCGGCCCGACCACGATGCCGTCGAGCTGCGCTGCGGCACGCTTGATGTTCATCCCGGAGTCGGTCGCGAACCCGCCGGTCTGGAACTCGCCGATGACGGCGGCGTCGCCGAGGTCCTCCAGGTCCGCAGTGGTGAACTCGGCTGGTTGGTCGGCGTAGACGGCGGTGATCTCTCGCTCTTCGGTCCCGGTCAGCACGGGAAGCAGGGTGGCCAGGGTGGCCTCGTAGTCGACGCCCCGGCCGTCCTGCGACGGCACGACGACCGGCCTGCCGGACCTGAACTCGAGGGCGGCGTCGCGGCCCGGGCGTTCCGATGCGGCGAGTTGCGGTCGCAGCACATCGATGACCGCGGCGCGGTTGATCTCCGGCACCAGCTGGCCGGCCTCGGCGCGGAACGTCAGCGCCGAGGCGATGACACCCTCGGGGATGGTGCCCCGCGTCCCGCCGTCACCGACGACGGTGACCGGCCCAGACACGGCGGGCCGGGCGACTTGCTCGACTGCGGTGGCAACATCGGCGGCCGTCGTACTCGGCGGCAGTTCGACGAGCGGCAACGCCACTGCCGGACCGGTCGCCCAGTCGCGCTGCAGCACCTCGGCTGCGGCGTTCACGTCGAGGCGCTGGCCCACCTGCGGGTCCACCGGAACCGGCGTGCCGTCGATGAAGCGTATCGAGCCCTCGACCGGATCCTTGTCCACGATCGGCGCCAGCTCCTCCAGCGCATCGTTGAGGGCCTGCGCGTCTGCCGCGGAGTCCACACCGACCTCCCTCTCGGTGAAGAACGAGGTGATTCGGGTGATCGGGTTGAGCGGCTGGGAGCCGGCCCGCTCCACCGTGGCCTTCCAGTCGACCCTCAGCCCTACGGTCATCGGGTCGATCTGGCTGCGAGCCACCCCGAGGGTGACCGGCACCAGCCGCGCCGCCCGGGGGGCGACCTCGGCGCGTAGCCGCTGCTCGGCCTCATCCATGTTGAGGCCACCGACCTGCACGCCCGCCGCGGTCACGCCGCGCGGCACCGCATCGGAGGTCACAATCAGGTCAGCGACGTAGATCAGCCCCAGCACCGCAAGCACGGCGGCGACCACCAGGAGTCGCCGCGTGCGGGAAAGGGGGCCAGGGGGGTCAGCCTCCGCCTCGTCCCGGGGGACGACGTCGGTGCGCGCGTCGATGTCGACCATGACTGGCGGAGCATCCGTCGAAGCTAGGTCGTCCAGATGCTTCCGCGGAGTCTCCGCGTCGTCACCGGCCTCTGGCACGTCCGTACACTGCCGCTCGGGCATGAACTCGGTTCCCCCAAACTCTCGTACGTCGGCCCGTGCGCACCCGGCTTGTCGCGGATCTGCCGATGCGGCGTCCATGGCGCCGTCGACGCCTGAAACCGGCTCGATTCTAGCGACGTGGTCTGATGTCATCGACATCGGCGACGGAATGATGGTGCACGGCTGGACCTGCGGAACGCCGGTGCGGGCGGCACCCATCTCGACGACCCTGATCCATAACGCCGGCGCTGGTAGTGACCGGCTTACCCGCGCCGTCCTCCTAGCTGCCGAGGAACTCCGTCGACGCCGAATCCGACCGGCGGGTGGTCGCCGGCAGCTAGACATCCCAGGTCTGTAACTTGTCAAGCAGCTGCTGGCAT
>NZ_JAUMSQ010000112.1:0-1239 GCF_030519285.1 Mycolicibacterium arseniciresistens | reverse complement strand
GCCCGCGAGTGTCACCCTGCCGCTGGCCAGCGGGTCGGTGTCGGTGGCCGGCGCCACGATCGCCAGGCTGGCCCGCGGGTCGCCGTCGAGGTTGCGGCCGTGCTCGGCCAGGTTGGAGACGCACAGCACGGGGGCGCCACCGTGCAGTCCGTAGGTGACGAACGACGCCCACGGGTCGCCGTCCGCGGTGAGCGTGGCCAGCGTCGCGGTGTTGGTGGAGGCGGCGATGGTGCGGGCCTCTTCGGCGGCCGACGGCCGAACGGCGCGCGCCACCTCGCCCAGGGGCGGGGGGATGGACGGGGCGTCACCGGGGTCGCCATGGTCGCGGTTGGCCACCTCGGCACCCTACCTGACCTGGGCGTGGCTGCCGGAAGCGGCGCCGAAGCTGGACGTCGGCGACCGGCGATGTCCGACAGCTACCGCCGAATGCCGTCAATATGTGAAAATGGGTGCGGTGGGTCTGTGATATAGCAATCGCTCACCGGGGGAGCGAGGGTCGCATGGCAATGCCGTCGTTGCGTCCGCTGATGTGTGCCGGCGTCGTCGTGGGTGGACTGGTGGTGGCTGGTCCCGCCGCCGGCGTCGCGACTGCCGACCCCGGTTCGTCCGACGACACGGGCAATCGCGACAGCAGTGTCTCCGGCAAACGCGATGCCGACCGCAAGCCCGGACTGAGGCTCGGGTCCCGCAACGACGACGGCTCCGGCAGCCAGCGCAAGCGGCGGCCGTTCGGCATCAGCCTCGGCCGCGACGGCGGCACCGGGGGCCGGGACGACAGCTCCGAACGCGAGGACGAACGCGACAAGCGGTTGGACATCACGGTGCCCGGCGGCCGGAGCCACCCGCTGATCCCGCAGGTGCGCGTCTCGGTCGGCGCCGACAACGAACGCGAGCCCGACACGTGTTCCGGGTCGAACTGCGTGGCACTGCGGGTCGCGGGGCCGGGGGTCTCCGCAGAGGTGTCCCTGTTCTCCCAACCCGAACCCGAACCCGAGCCACCCGGCCCGGCGTTCCGCGGCGGGCCCGAAGACGTGGACCCCGTGGTCGATGCCGGTGGCGCCGGTGATCCCGGGCAGTTCATCGCCGGGTCACCCGGTGTGCTCGAGGTGCCGATGATCGTCGCGCCGCCGGTCCCGGTGTCCGTGGTGGGGATGGCGCCGCTGCCCGCCGTGGTGCCGGGCGCGCCCGCGGGCACATCGCCGTCGCCGGGGTTGTTCGGCATCCAGTCCGCCCTGCCGG